>NZ_SMJY01000166.1:0-14395 GCF_004348355.1 Micromonospora sp. KC721
GGTCAGTGGGGGGTGGTGAGGAGGGTGCGGGTGTTCTCCCAGCCCTCTACCGCCGGATCGAGGGCCGCCAGGTCCACCGGGCCGCGCAGGCGGCGCCAGGCCGGGGTGACCGCGACGTCGCCCGGGACGGGTGCCGCCCGGCGCAGGTCCGCCGGGACGGCGGTGTCCAGGTCCAGCGCCGGCAGCCAGGCGGGTACGGGCAGCCGCGCCGCCACCCCGAGCAGGCCGGGAGGGTCACCGTCGACCGGGGCGACGGCGACGGGTCGGCTGGTCAGCGGCCGGAGCAACTTGCCCAGGATCAGGCCGGGCAGGTCGGGGGCGTCGGCGGCGACCACGGCTGCCTGGTCGTACCCGGTCAGCGCCGCCAGGGCCGCGTTGACCGTCGGCTCCGGCACCTCGTGGATCACGGTGCCCGGCCAGACCACCGCCTCGGCCACCCGGCGGTCCTCCGGCGTGACCGCCACCGCCGTCTCGACCTCGGCCAGGGTGGCGAGCAGGTCCACCACGTCCTCCGCCAGCGCGGTACGCCAGCTCACCGGGTCGATCCCCGGCGGCGCCCACGCCGCCGGCACCAGCAACGCCACCACCACACGTCGGAGCACGCCCCGACCTTAGCCGGGCAGCGGAACGGCGGAGGCGGCGGCGACGCCCTCCAGGTAGCCGCGGGCCCGCTCGGTTTTGGCGTACCGGCTGACCAGCTCCCAGAAACGGGCGTTGTGGCTGGGCACGATGAGGTGCGCCAGCTCGTGCAGCAACACGTAGTCGAGGACCCAGTCGGGCATCTCCTGGAGCCGGTGGGAGATGCGGATGGTCCGGTCGGCGGGGGTGCAGGAACCCCAGCGGCCGTTCTGGTTGGTGACCCAGCGGACGCTGGCCGGCAACGCCTCGGCACCGTGGTCGGCGAGATACAGGTTGATCAGGCGCAACGCCCGGTCGAGCAGCTCGGTGTCGGAGCGGGCGGGGCGCCCCTCCCGGGCGGCGAGCCGGGCCAGCATCCGGTCGACCCACTCGCTCTCCTCGGCCCGGGAGAACTGGTCCGGGATGAGCACGACGACGCGTTCCCCGTCGCGGTACGCGGACACCGTGCGTCGCCGGCGCTGGCTGCGCCGTACCTCGACGACCGGCTTCCGCACCCCAGCCATCAGTGGGCCGCGCAGCCGTGGTTTCCTGTCACGAAGGAAAGCTAAAGCGTACTGACCAGGGGTCCGCAAGAGTCAACACGGCGACACGCGCCCAGAAAATGGTGGTTGGTCGCGGAGAGTCCCGAAAAAAGTTGACGATGACCTTGACGAAACCGGTCGGCCACCCTTCGTGACGGTCGCGCGGCGACCGCACGCCCTCCGGTCCCACCGTAGAAGATCGTCCCGCCGCAGGCAGGCCGGCCCCGACGGAGTTCGGCCGTTTCACCCGGCGTGTCCCCGGCAAACTGCCCGATCCCACCTATTCCGGCGTGCACACTCTCGACGTCGACTTCCTCACAGTGTCGATGCACAGCTGACATGGAACTACCCGCACCTGGGTAGGGTCCGCCAACCAGCGGTCACGTGGGTGGCCGCGCAGAACGACCCCGGTGCCGGCGCCCTGCGTGGCCCGCCGCCGGGGAACCGTCGGGCCGGTACGCCCGGCGGACGAGACGAGGAGGCTTACCGTGGCCGACCAGGCCCAGACCTACAACGGTTACTGCGTCAAGTGCAAGGAGAAGCGGGACTTCGAGGGGCGGGTCGAGGTTTCGAAGACCGGGATGAACATGGCCAAGGGCAAGTGCCCGGTGTGCGGCACAACAGTGAACCGCATCCTGGGCAAGGCCAAGGTCTGACCGGCCACACGGGGGAGGGCGGCGCCGGCCGCCCTCCCCCGTGGTGTCCGCGGTCCGAGAGCGCCGCCGACGAACCGCGCGAGCGGACCGCTCGCGGGCCGGTGTCGCGCGCGCCACCCCCGAGGTGGTCACGGCTTCCGTACTGTCCGAAGCGCGACACGGTTACCGCCCGGTTGTGGATAACTCACGGAATGCTGTGGACAACGCTGCGTGCAGGGCCGCGCACCTGTGGACAACGATCGACGGACAGCTTCGGCTCGATCACGATTCGTCGTCATGAGGTCAACCTCCGTCGCTCTCCCCCGCCCCACGCTGCTGCCGGGTCTGACCCGGCTCTGGCGCGACCGGCACACCCTGCAACTCGGCCTACGGCCCGGCCGGGCCGTCCTGCTGGAGGTGGCGAATCCGCGCGCCGCCCGACTACTCGACCTGCTCGACGGCAGTCGCAGCGAACGCGTCATCCTGGCCGAGGCGACCAGGGCCCAGGTCCGTCCCACCGAGGCCCGGGAACTGCTCGACGCGCTGCAGGCGGCCGGTCTGGTCGTACCCGCGCACACGCTGCTCCCCCGTGACCTCGCCGGGGCCGCCCGCGCCCGGCTCGCCGCGGAGGCCACCGCGCTCGCGTTGGCCGCGCCGGCCCTGCCCGGCACTCCGGCCCAGGTGCTGCGCCGACGACGGGCCGCCCGGGTGGTGCTGACCGGCGGGGGACGCCTCGGCGGGCCGGTCGCCGTCGCGCTGGCTCAGGCGGGGGTGGGCCACGTGGTACCCGACCTGGCCGGGCCGGTGCAGCCCGGCGACCTGGTCGGCACGGGGCTCACGGCGGCCGACGTGGGGCAACCACGGGCCGAGGCGCTCCGCGCGATGATCGGCCGGGCCTGCCCCGGGACACTGACCCGCTCACCCGGCCGCGTGCGCGTCGAACTGGTGGTCCAGCTCGACGCGGACCGGCCGGCGGCGCTGCTCGCCGCCGGGTACGCCCACCGCCGCCAACCTCACCTGCTGCTCGGGTTGCGGGAGGGGACGCCGGTGGTCGGGCCGCTGGTGCGGCCCCCCGTCGGCCCCTGCCTGCACTGCCTGGACCTGCACCGGGTCGACCGCGACCCGGGCTGGCCGGCGCTGGCCGCCCAGCTCGCCGGCGATCCCGACGACCAGAGCTGTACGGCGGCGACCCTGCTCGCCGCCGTCGGGTACGCGGTCGCCGAAGCCCTCGCCCACCTCGACGGCGGCAGCCCGGAGACGCTCGGCTGCGCCGTCGAGGTGGGCGGGACCGGCCGGCTCCGACGCCGCGTCTGGTCACCTCACCCCCGCTGCACCTGCTCCGGCCGACGGCGCTGACCGGGAAAGCCGAGGGTCAGCCCGGCCGGGAGCAGCCGCCGGCCCCGGAAGTCGGTAACAATGGCCGGGTGACCGACATCCCGCGCCGGGCCGTCTCCCGGACCGCCAAGCTCGCCGCTCTGCCGCTCGGCTTCGCCGGGCGGACCGTCCTCGGCATGGGTAAGCGTGTCACCGGGATCGCCTCCGACGTCATCTCCGCCGAGATCCAGCAACGCACCGCCGAGCAGCTGTTCAGCGTCCTCGGGCAGCTCAAGGGCGGTGCGATGAAGTTCGGTCAGGCGCTGTCGGTCTTCGAGGCGGCCCTGCCGGACGAGATCGCCGCACCGTACCGGCAGGCGCTGACCAAACTTCAGGAGGCGGCACCGCCGCTGCCCGTGGCCAGCGTGCACCGGGTGCTCGCCGAGCAGCTCGGGCCGGACTGGCGGGACCGGTTCGTCTCCTTCGACGACAGCCCGGCTGCCGCGGCGAGCATCGGGCAGGTGCACCGGGCGTGGTGGCGCGACCCGGAAACCGGCGAGGCGGTGGCCGCCGCCGTCAAGATCCAGTATCCGGGCGCCGGCGACGCGCTGCTGGCCGACCTCAAGCAGCTCTCCCGGCTGGGCGGGATGTTCCGCGCCATCCAGCCCGGGCTGGACGTCAAGCCGCTCCTGGCCGAGCTACGGGAACGGATCACCGAGGAGCTCGACTACGAGCTGGAGGCGCAGTCGCAGCGTGCCTTCGCCGCCGCGTACGCCGACGACCCGGAGATCTTCATTCCGCAGGTGTTCCACGCCTCCCCCCGGGTGCTGGTCACGCAGTGGATTGAGGGCAATCCGCTGGCCGACATCATCCGCGAGGGGACCGAGGAACAGCGCGACGAGGCCGGCCGGCTGATGGCCATCCTGCACCTGTCGGCGCCGGCCCGGGCCGGGCTGCTGCACGCCGACCCGCACCCGGGCAACTTCCGGTTGCTGCCCGACGGCCGGCTGGGTGTGATCGACTTCGGCGCGGTGGCGCGGATGCCGGAGGGCACCCCGGAGCCGATCGGCCGGCTCGCCGGGCTGGCCCTGCGCGGCGACGCCGACGCGGTGGTGGCCGGGCTCCGCGAGGAGGGCTTCGTCAGCCAGACCGAACCGATCGACGCGCAGGCCCTGCTGGACTACATCCGGCCCATGCTGGCCCCGGTGGCCGAGGAGGAGTTCCGCTTCACCCGGGCCTGGCTGCGCTCGGAGGCGACCCGGCTGGCCAGCCCGAAGTCACCGGCCTTCCAGTTGAGCCGCCAGCTCAACCTGCCGCCGTCGTACCTGCTCATCCACCGGGTGACCCTCGGGTCGATCGGGGTGCTCTGCCAGTTGGAGGCCAAGGCGCCGTACCGGGGGATCCTGGAACGCTGGCTGCCCGGCTTCGCCCCGGTGAGCTGATCCACGACACACGTGGGGGCGGTGACCATCCGGTCACCGCCCCCACGTTCTGCTAGGGATCTAGAGTACGCCCAGGTCACGCGCCGACTGGGTACGGCTGTTCATGGCGACGGTACGGGCGGAACGGGTTGCCTCAGTGCTCGTGGTGGTACGACCGGCCTGAGGCCGGCGCATTCGAGCCCGGGACAACGCTTCGTGGAGTAGTTGCATCTCGGTTCCGTTCGGCAGGTGCAGCAGCATGGTCTTCACTTTCTCGATGCCGGTGACGACCGGCGGGGACGTGTGGATCGGGAAGTTGTCAGGCGGCTAGCCGGACCGCGTCGCGCTGGGTGGCCACACCACTGGCCACCAGACGCGCCTCGGCCTCGACCCGGAGGGCGGCGTCGCGGGCGAGGTCCTCCTTGCGCGGGCGGCCCCGGGGCCGCTTGCGCGGGACGACCGCGCCACGCTCGAAGATCTCGCCGCCCCAGACGCCCCAGGGCTCGGCCCGCTCGACCGCACCGGCCAGGCACTCGACGCGCAGCGGGCAGTCCCCGCAGAGCGACTTGGCCAGTTCCAGCTCGGCCGGCTGGTCGGAGAACCACAGGTCGGGGTCGAACTTCCGGCAGGGCAGGTTCGCCTCCACCTCGACGCTCACGTCGAGCGGGGCCAACGCCAGACTCATCACCCGGTCACCTCTCTCTCACTTCGATCTCGTGGATCGCTTTCCGACGTACGGCGGGGCAAAAAAACTGAGGCCGCGGATCCCGGTATGCGGGTTCCGCGGCCTCGAGGTGAGCCGGTGGTCTGAGTTTCAGACCGGTCTACCTCGAGGTGGAACACCGCGGACATCGCGCCGCTTGTTTGCGGCATCGACACCCATGCCCGTGAAGCCACTGGTCCGCTCGATTCCGGTGGCCGGCGCGGCCTGGATCAGCTCGGCCTGAGTCCAAACCTGGTGCACCTGCGGAACCGACGGTCGCGTGGCGGCAAGGGCCACCCGGACAGCCGACAGCGGAGCGTGGACAGCTGGCATCGCCGCCAGACGCTCATAGGTGAAGATCTCCACGGGTGCCACCTCCCTCACGTTCCTCGTGCCGACATCGGACTCCACCCCGTGAGCAGCCGGAATGGTGCCGCTCCCAAGGTGTGTCCTGAGGCTATTCCTCGCCGGGGGGCGAGGGCAAACGAATTTACGACGAGTTTTCTGAAGTTTTCTGCGGGCCGATGTCATCGACCGTGGCGCCCCCCACGAGCGCCAGCACCGCCTCGCCGTACAGGCCCAGCTTGCGGGGACCGATCCCGGCGA
Source organism: Micromonospora sp. KC721 (assembly GCF_004348355.1). Lineage (NCBI taxonomy): Bacteria > Bacillati > Actinomycetota > Actinomycetes > Micromonosporales > Micromonosporaceae > Micromonospora > Micromonospora sp. KC721. The sequence goes on from NZ_SMJY01000166.1 coordinate 5,840, forward strand.
TCGCGATCAGCTCCTCCACCCGCCCCGGACGCCGCTCGGCCAGCGCGGTCAGGGTCGCGTCGGTGAAGACCACGTACGCCGGGACCTTCTGCGCCCCGGCCACCCGGGCCCGCCAGTCGCGCAGCCGCTCGTACAGTTCCTCGTCCAGATCGGACGGACAGGTCGGGCAGCGGCCCAGCTTGCGGTCCTGGCCGGCGAGCAGGGTAGCGCCGCAGATACGGCAGGAGGCCACCTGGACCCGCCGCCGCTCCACACCGGCCCGGCGGGCCACCCCGCTCCCGCCGGCCCGCTCGCCGCCGCCGGAGCGGTCCAGCTGCGGCAGGAACCGGCACGGCCGCCGCGCCCGCCCACCCGGCGAACGCGCCGAGGCGTACGACAACCAGAGCCACTGGCGGGCCCGGGTGATCCCCACGTAGAGCAGCCGGCGCTCCTCCTCCACCTGCTCCGGGGTACGGGCGTACGTGGTGGGCAGGGTGCCCTCGGAGAGCCCGACCAGAAAGACCGCGTCCCACTCCAGACCCTTCGCCGAGTGCAGGGACGCCAGCGTCACCCCGTCCACCGTGGGCACGTGCTGCTGGGCGGCCCGCCGGGCCAACTCCTCGGTGAAGTCCGACAGCGTCACCGGACGCTCCACCGCGGCGGCCTCGCCGATCGGCAGCACCGGGGGCGTGGCCGCGTACTCCTCGGCGAGCTGGACCAGCGCGGCCAGCGCCTCCCAGCGTTCCCGCGCGGCCCCGCCCGGCGGGGCGGCGCCGGGCGCCCAGCCGACCGCGGCGAGCGCCTCCACCACGGCGGCGGGCAGCGGGGTCTGCCCGGGGATCGAGCGGGTGGCGGCCCGCAACGCCACCATCGCCTGACGTACCTCGGCCCGCTCGAAGAAGCGTTCCGCGCCCTGCACCACGTAGGGCACCCCGGCCTCGGTCAGCGCCTTCTCGTACACCTCGGACTGCGCGTTGGTTCGGAACAGGACGGCGATCTCCTTCGCCGGGGTGCCGGAGTCGACCAACGTCCGGCAGCGGGCCGCGACGGCGTTGGCCTCGGCCGGCTCGTCGGTGAAGATGCGCAGCTCCGGTTCGGGGCCCGGCGGGCGCTGCCCGTGCAACTCCAGGCGCAGCCGGGCCTCGGCACCCCGGGCCTGGCCGATCACCGCGTTGGCCAGCCCCACCACCTGCGGGGTGGAGCGGTAGTCGCGGACCAGGCGCACCACCGTGGCGTCACGGTAGCGGCGCGGGAAGTCCACCAGGTACGACGAGGTGGCCCCGGTGAACGAGTAGATGGTCTGGCTGGCGTCGCCGACCACGGTGAGGTCGTCCCGACCGCCGAGCCACGCCTCCAGCAACCGCTGCTGGAGGGGGTTCACGTCCTGGTACTCGTCAACCACGAAGTGCCGGTACTGGCCGCGCACCTGCTCGGCCACGTCGCGGTGCTCCTCGATGCCCCACACCGCCGCGCGCAGCAGGTCCTCGAAGTCGATCACCCCGTTGGCGCGCTTGAGCCGCTCGTACGCGGTGAACACGTCGGCCACCTTCGCCGGCTCGTACGGGGTGTCGCGCTGCGCCTTGGCCGCGGCCACCACGTACTCGCCCGGCTCCACCAGCGACGACTTGGCCCACTCGATCTCACCGGCCAGGTCGCGGGCGGCGGCCCGGTCGGCGCGCAGGCCGGCCTTGGCTGCGGCCAGGGTGACCACCCGCACCTTGCTGTCGAGCAGTTCCGGCAGGGCGCGGCCGTCGAGCAGCCGGGACGCGAAGTAGCGGACCTGGCGTAGCGCGGCCGCATGGAACGTGCGTGCCTGCACACCTCCCACCCCGAGCACGGTGAGACGGGCTCGCATCTCGGCGGCGGCCCGGGCGGTGAAGGTGACCGCGAGGACGTGCCGGGGCGAGATCTCGCCGGACAGGGCACGGTGGGCGATCCGGGAGGTCACCGCGCGGGTCTTGCCGGTGCCCGCGCCGGCCAGGATGCAGACCGGGCCGGCCGGGGCGGTCACCGCCGACCGCTGCTCCGGATCCAGTCCGGCGAGCACCAGTTCGGCCGCTGAGTGAACCACCACAACAAGGAATCATCTCAGCTCGCGCTGGTGTTGCAGCGGTTAGCCTGGCCTGACCGGCGCCGGGCCGAGCGAGTCTTGGAGGACCTGACCATGCTGACGATGTATTCCACCCCGTGGTGCGGCTACTGCCACCGACTGAAGTCGCAGCTCGACCGGGAGGGCATCGCGTACGAGGTGGTCGACATCGAGCAGGACCCGCAGGCGGCCCAGTTCGTGATGAGCGTCAACGGGGGCAACCAGACCGTTCCGACGCTGCGGTTCACCGACGGCAGCGCCCTGACCAACCCCTCGATCACCCAGGTCAAGCAGCACCTGGCCAGCATCGCCGGCTGAGGACCCGCCGCCGGAGGTCGTCGCACACCGCGCCGGCCCCGGGCGCGTCGGTGGTCGGGTCAGGACCATCCGTCCCGGCGGGTGGTGGCGACCACCTCGTGCGCGGCGAGCGACTCCGGCGACCGGCGGGGAGACGGGACCGGTGGGAGCGGGTGCGGCGGGGTGCGGCGTCGCCCGACGGGTGGGGAGAGGCGACGGCCGCACCACAGCCACACGCCGGCCGCGGTGGTGATCACCCCGACGAGCACGAAGAGCAGTCGGTAGTCGAACGCGCCGACGAGCACCGCACCGAATCCGATGGAGAACGCCTGCGGCCCGCTGACCAGCGCCTCCGACGCCGCGGTCACCCGACCCAACAGCCCTGGCGGGGTACGCCGCTGGACCAGCGTGGTCAGCCCCACCATGGTCAGCGGCAGCGACACCCCGGCCAGCAGCAGCGCGAGCACGCCCAGCCGCAGGTCCGGCCAGGCCAACGCCAGCGCGGCCGGACCGAAGCAGGTCACCCCCGCGGCGAGCGCGCCGACCTCGCCGACCCGCCGCACCACGGCCGGGGAGAGCAGACCACCGACCAGCCCACCGATGCCCTGCACGGTGACCAGCACCCCCACGAACGCGGCGTCCCGGCCGAGGCCCTGGTCGACGTACGCGAAGATCAGTGATTCGCTGAAGCCCATCACCAGCGAGCCCACCCCGTAGCCGAGCAGCGCCCGGCGCAGCGCCGGCTCACCTGCCAGGTGGCGTAGCCCGGCGCCCAGCTCGGCCGACCAGCGCAGGGTGACCGGTGCCGGTGCGACCTCGGCGGTCCGGAGCAGCCCGACCACGACGGCGGCGGTGACGAACCCGACCATGGCCAGGGTGGTGAGCAGCCAGCCGCCGACCGCCGCGTAGAGGACCGCACCGGCGAGCGGACCGCCGAGGCGCAGCCCCTGCCGGACGGTCTGCAACGCCCCGTTCGCCTCGGCGAGCAGCTCGTGGGGAACGAGCTGCCGGATCAGGCCGCTGAGGGTGGCGGTGAGCGTCAGGTACGACAGGCCGTACAGGGCGGCCACCACGTAGATGATCCAGACATCGGCACCGTCCCGGACGGCGAAGAGCGGAGTGAGTAGCACCGCCGTGCCCAGGTTCGCGGCCACGAAGAACGGCCGCCGGCGGTACCGGTCGACCAGCCAGCCCACCAGCGGCGCCAGCGTCATCGGCGCGATGATCGCGAAGATGGTCGCGCCGGCCAGACCGTCCGAGCCGGTCAGGTCCTTGACCCAGATGGCGAGCGCGAGCAGCAGGATCGACTCGGCGGCCATGCTGGCCAGCAACGCGCCGAAGAGCAGTCGGAAGTCGGGGCGGCGCAGGACGGTGCGCATGGGATTCCCTCCGCGGGGGTGGCGCCGGCGGGCGCGGTCTGGAGGAGGTGCGGCCGGCCCGGTCATCGTCGTCCGCGCCGCTGACAGTTACCACAGTCCTCTTTTTGTCTCGGGACACGCCCTCGCCGGGAACCACCGACGCCGGTCGCGCGTCCATACTGACCGTGGGGGGCGAATCTCATACAGTTACCGTCGCGTCAGCGGCGGTCGACGGAATCGAGGACACCCGTGCCTCCTGCCGTACCGAGCCCGATCCTGCGTCGGCGCAGGCTCGGCACCGATCTCCGCCGCCTGCGCGAGGCGGCGGGGCTCACCGGCGACCAGGTGATCGAACGAATCGGCTGGGCGTCGGCGTCCAAGCTGTCCCGGCTGGAGAACGGGCGCAGCCGACCCGACCCGGACGACGTGGCCGTGCTGCTGGAGCTCTACGGCGCGGACGCGGCACAGCGGGCGGACCTGCTCGCCATCGCCCGGGAGGCCGGCGACGTGCGCGGCTGGCGCAAGTCATACCCGGTGATGACGCAGCAGCAGCTCGGCTGGGCGGAGATCGAGGCCGGCTGCGCGGAGATCCGTGAGTACAACCCGGTCCTGGTGCCCGGGCTGCTGCAGACTGCCGGCTACGCCCGGTTGCGGATCGTCTCGGCGGACCGGGCCACCGAGACGGAGAGCGACCCGCGGGCCGGCGAGGATCCGGAAACCGAGGTCCGCGCCCGGCTGGCTCGACAGTCGTTGCTGGACCGGGCGGACGGCCCCCGCTACACGGCGGTGCTGGAGGAGGCGGCGCTCGGCGAGCGGGCCGGCCCCGTCGAGGTACGGCGCGAGCAGCTCGGCAAGCTCTGCGAGCTGGCGATGCTTCCCAACGTCACGCTGCGCCTGCTGCAACGCACCACCGTGATCGGCCAGTTCTATCTGCCGCCGACCGCATTCTCGCTCTACCGCTTCGCCGATCCGCAGGATCCGGAGACGCTGGCGATCGAAGGTGGCTTCATCGACGTCATGTCACACGATGCAAATACCGTAAATCGCTATAAAGTGGTCTTTGAGTGGCTGTGCTCGGCGGCGCTCACCGCAACGGACACCGTCTCGTGGCTCTTCGAGGAGACGGGACGGCTCACCGGGACGGCGACGCCATCCCCGGCAGCCCCCGGGGCGGCAGCGGCGCCGATCCAGCGTCGGCCGTCCGGGCGGCTGACGGAGCGGTGATCCACGCCGAACCTCCGTCGGGATCGGGCGGACGCCACTCGTCCCCATCGGAGTTCCAGAGCAGGAGCAGAACCATGAACGAGATCCACAACACCCTCTCCGCCCGGCAGCTGCCCGACGCCCCGTGGCGCAAGAGCACCCGCAGCCAGACCTCGAACTGCGTCGAGATGGCCCCGCTGAGCGCGGCGGCGGTCGGGTTGCGCGACAGCAAGGACCCCAGTGGGCCGGTGCTGCTGTTCCCCCGGGCCGGATGGCTCGGCTTCATCACCGGCGCGAAGAACGGACAGTTCGACCTGACCTGATCCGGCTGACGAGGCGAGGGCCCGGCCCGGCCGAACCCGGCCCGGGCCCTCGACCGACCCCGCCGCCCGTGACACCGCCTGCCGCACGCTGCGCGACGAGGCGCGGCGGGCGGGCCGGGCGAGGCGGAAAGGGATCGGCCAGGGGGGAGGGAATCGGTCGGGGCGGCGACGTCAGCAGTGGCCGTTGAGCCAGCGGTCCAGGAGGAAAAAGGCGATCGACGAGGGGGGCGGCAGGATCATGCGGTCACCACCGCCGACGTCCACCGGCCGGCCCGCCAGCACCGCGCCGATCTCCCGTCGGGTGAACCAGCGGGCGTACGCGATCTCGGCCGGGTCGAGCCGTACCGGCGCCCCCGGGTCCGCCTCCGCCAGGAAACCGAGCATCAGGGAGCCGGGGAACGGCCAGGACTGGCTGCCCGCGTACCCGATCCGCTCGACCGCGACCCCGACCTCCTCGCGGACCTCGCGCAGCACGGCGGCCTCGGCTGACTCCCCCGGCTCGACAAAGCCGGCGAGGCAGGAGTAGCGCCGCTTCCCTGCCGTACGCGGCCAGGCCGCGTTGTTGCCGAGCAGGCAACGCCCGTCCGGCCCGTCCACCCCGTCGTGCACCAGCACGATCATCGCCGGGTCGGTCCGGGGCCAGGCCCGGTGGCCCTGCGCGTCCACCCGGGACCAGCCGGCCTCGTCGACCTCCGTGCGGTGCCCGGTTCGTGGCGACCAGCCGTGCCCCCGATGCCAGTTGACCAGCGCCAGCGCGGTGGTGAACAACCCCGCGTCGCGGTCGCTCAGCAGGTGGCCGACCTCACGCAGGTTGACCTCACGGGTGCCGGGCAGCTCCGACAGCGGCGCGTCCACCGCGAAGACCGGGACGCCGTCGGGCTCCACACCCAGGAACAGCGGCGCGGCGTCCCCCATCGCGCCCAACTCGACCGCATCCCGCAACACCAACGCGGGCGGGTTGGTGCCGCGCACCAACGCCCGCCCGTCGCGGGTCGCGTCGAGCACCAACACCCGGGCCCGCCGCCACGCCTGCGCCAACCACTCCCGGTCGGTCCGCCGGTGCGCCGCCCGGTCCAGCGTGGAGCGGGCCAGCGGTGGAGCCGCCGGGCCCGTCACGCCGGGTGGGGGCGACTCGCCGGTCAGATTGGCTGAAGACGGCTCAGTGCTCACGCCGGCTCCCGTCGGACCGGAGTCAGGGCGGACAGCTGCCCCTCGATCCGGTCGGCGTCGCCGAGCACCACGGTGACCGCCTTCGCCGGCGCCAGGTAGCGGGCGGCGACCTCGACGACGTCGTCCACGGTCGCCCTCGCCAGCCGGGCGGCGTGCTCGGCGAGGAAGTCCAGGCGCAGGCCGTTACCGGCGTACGCGCTGGTCAACGAGGCGAGGCCGGCCTGGGTCGACATGCCCAGCTGAAGGGTGCCCAGGGCGTACTGGCGGGCCTGTTCCAGCTCGTCCGGCTTCGGCGCCAGCGTGGCCAGCCGGCCCAGCTCGTACGTGGTCTCCAGCAGGGCGGGACCGGTCACCTCGGTGGCCACCTCCGCGGAGGCCACCAGCACCGAGCCGGCGACGGAGTGCTCGACGGCCGAGTGCGGTCCGTACGTGTAGCCCTTGTCCTCGCGAATATTCTCCGTCCAGCGGGACGAGAAGTAGCCGCCGAAGAGCAGGTTCGCCAGTTGCAGCGCGGCGTGGTCGGGATGGGTCCGGGGCACCGCCGGCAGCGCGATGCGCAGCGACGACTGCACCGAACCGGGCCGGTCGACCAGCAGCAGCGGACCGGGTTCCAGCGACGGAGCGGGCGGTAGCTCCACCCGGTGCCCGTCGCCCCGCCAACCGGCCAGGGCCAGCTCGGCGGCGTCCAGCGCACGCTCCGGCTGCACGTCGCCGACCAGCACCAGCACCGCGCCCGCCGGGTGAACCCGTTCGGCGTGCAGCCGGCGCAGCGCCGGTGGACGGACGGCCCGAACCTGATCGGGTTCGGGGGTCTGCACCGCGTACGGGTGGCGGCCGTAGATCCGCTTGAGCAGGGCCGTCCGGGCCAGGTGGGACGGCTGGCTCTGGGCGACCTGGATCCGGTCGACCAGCCGGTCCCGCTCGGTGTCGACCCACTCGGCCGGATAGGTGGCCCCGGTCAGCACGTCGGCGAGGATCTCCAGCATCCGGCCCAGGCCGGTGACCAGGCTGGCCCCGGAGAGCATCAGCCGGTCCGGGTCGATCCCGGCGGAGAGCCCGCCGCCGACCTTCTGCAGTTCGGCGGCGATCTCGGTGGCGGTGTGGGTCGCGGTGCCGGAGAGCAGCGACTGCGAGAGCAGCGCGCCCCGGGCCAGGTGGGCCCGCCCGAACGGCATCCAGAGCCGCACCTCGACCAGCGGGACGGCGGGACGGCGCACCGCGATCACGGTGAGCCCGTTGGACAGCGTCCGCTCGGCCTGCTTCGGCAGCTTCAGCTTGCGGGTCGGCCCGAGCGGCGGCAGCGCGCGGGCCTCGGCGGAAAGGATTGCCGTCACCGGGCGTTCTCCGTTCGCGACTGCGGGGCTCGCAAACCCGGCTCACTCCTCGCACTCACCGGGCGTTCTCCGTTCGCGACTGCGGGGCTCGCAAACCCGGCTCACTCCTCGCACTCACCGGGCGTTCTCCGTTCGCGACTGCGGGGCTCGCAAACCCGGCTCACTCCTCGCACTCATCTGGCACCTCCGGGGATGACCTCGACTGCGGCGCGGCGCTCCGGTCGCAGGGTGGCGGCGGCGGCGCGTACCTGCTCCTCGGTGACCTCACCGACCAGCCGGGGTAGTTCGTTGAGCAGGCCCGGCTCGCCCCGCTGCTGCTCCAGCACCGCCATCCGCAGTGCCCGGCCGAGCACCGCGTCGGTGTCGCGCAACAGGTGGGTGGCCATCCGGGCCTGGGTGCGGGCCAACTCGTCGTCGGTCAGCCCGTCGGTGGCCAGCCGGTCCAGTTCCTCGTCGATGGCGCCCAGCACCTTGTCCACGTCGCCGCCCGGCGGCAGGTGCGCCTGGAGCAGCAGCGCGGTGGGGTCGCGTACGTCGAAGGGGTCGCCCATGAAGCCCAGGTAGCCACCGAGGCCGGTGACCGTACGGTCCCGCTGGACCAGCCGCTCGACCAGCCGGGACGCGTCGCCGTCGGTGAGCACCTCGGCCAGCACCACGTACGGCAGGTAGCCGGCGAAGTCGTCGATCGGGTCGGGCACCCGCCACGCTCCCGCCACCGCCGGCAGCGGGGCCAGCGCGTCGGTGTAGGCGTGCCGCCGCTCGACGGTCAGGTCCGGTTCGGTGAAGTCGGGCCGGGCCGGGGC
>NZ_SMJY01000167.1:0-14156 GCF_004348355.1 Micromonospora sp. KC721
GGGCGGCACGGTGTTGCTCCGGGGTGTATTCGCGGGGGATATGGCAAAGGTCAGGCACGGGGGAGGAAACCGTGACGACAACAGTACGGGGAGATACGGAAATTGCGTGATCATGCGCATGGAAGCGTTCCCAGAAACCGTCGCGAACGCGGATAGTCGTGATGGCTGTGCCTATTGTCACCGAATGGTCCCAGGCCACTCGATGTTCGCTTAACCTTCGCGCACCGATCGCTGACGACGCCGGGATTGCCGGCGGTCGGCTCCGGGGTACCAGAAAACTAAACCTTCGTTAAGTGTCATTCCGGCGCGTGTGGGAGGATCTGGTGGCAGCACAGCAGACGGTCGAGCACAAGTACGTCTACGACTTCGCCGAAGGAAACAAGGACCTCAAGGACCTGCTCGGCGGCAAGGGGGCAAACCTGGCCGAGATGAACAACCTCGGCCTGCCGGTCCCGCCCGGCTTCACGATCACCACCGAGGCGTGCAAGGCGTACCTGGCCACCGGTTCGGAACCGGACGGCCTGGCCGACCAGATCGAGGCGCACCTGCAGGCCCTGGAACGGACGATGGGCCGACGGCTCGGCGACCCGGACGACCCGCTGCTGGTGTCCGTACGCTCCGGAGCGAAATTCTCCATGCCCGGCATGATGGAGACCGTCCTCAACGTCGGCCTCAACGACCGAAGCGTCGTGGGACTCGCCCGCCAGGCCTCCGGCGCCGACCAGGCCGCCTCCGGCGGCGCGGACCGGTTCGCCTGGGACTCCTACCGCCGCCTGATCCAGATGTTCGGCAAGACCGTGTGCGAGGTGCCGGGCGAGGAGTTCGAGCACGCCCTCGACGAGGTCAAGCGCGCCAAGGGTACGCACAACGATCTGGACCTCGACGCCGACGACCTGCGCGGGCTGGTCGACGCGTACAAGAAGATCTTCGCCAAGCACACCGGGCGGGAGTTCCCGCAGGAGCCGCGGGAACAGCTCGACCTGGCCATCCGGGCGGTCTTCGACTCGTGGAACGCCGACCGGGCGGTGCTCTACCGCCGCCAGGAGCGCATCCCGGCCGACCTCGGCACCGCCGTGAACGTGGTTTCCATGGTCTTCGGCAACCTCGGCCCCGACTCCGGCACCGGCGTGGCCTTCACCCGCGACCCCGGTAGCGGCGCGCAGGGCATCTACGGCGACTACCTGGCCAACGCCCAGGGCGAGGACGTCGTCGCCGGCATCCGCAACACCGTGCCGTTGCAGCAGCTGGAACAACTCGACAAGAAGTCCTACGACGAACTGCTCGGGATCATGGCCCGGCTGGAGCAGCACTACAAGGATCTCTGCGACATCGAGTTCACCATCGAACGCGGCAAGCTCTGGATGCTCCAGACCCGGGTCGGCAAGCGTACCGCCGCCGCCGCGTTCGTCATCGCCGGCCAACTCGTCGACGAGGGCCTGATCGACCTCGACGAGGCGCTGCACCGGGTCAACGGCGCGCAGCTCGCCCAACTGATGTTCCCCCGCTTCCAGTTCGACCACGGCATCCAGCCGGTGGCCAAGGGGATCGGCGCGTCCCCGGGCGCCGCCTCCGGCAAGGTGGTGTTCACCTCCGCCCGCGCCGTGGAACTGGCCGCCCAGGGCGAGTCGGTGATCCTGGTGCGTCGGGAGACCAACCCGGACGACCTCAACGGCATGATCGCGGCCCAGGGCATCCTCACCTCGCGTGGTGGCAAGACCAGCCACGCCGCCGTGGTGGCCCGGGGCATGGGCAAGACCTGCGTCTCCGGCGCCGACGAGTTGGACGTCAACGTCCCGGCGAAGCGGTTCACGGTGGGTGGGCAGGTGGTCGACGAGGGCGACCTCGTCTCCATCGACGGCACCACCGGCCTGGTCTACCTGGGTGAGGTGCCGGTCATGCCCTCGGAGGTGGTGCAGTACTTCGAGGGCGAACTCGACCCGGAGCGGACCGACGACGCGCTGGTGCGGGCCGTACACCGGATCATGACGCACGCCGACGCGACGCGGCGGCTGCGGGTCCGCACGAACGCCGACACCGGTGCCGACGCGGCACGGGCGCGGCGCTTCGGCGCCGAGGGCATCGGCCTGTGCCGGACCGAGCACATGTTCCTGGGCGACCGACGGGAACTGGTCGAGCGGCTCATCCTCGCCGGCACCGACGCCGAACGGGAGGACGCCCTCGCCGCGCTGCTGCCGTTGCAGCGGGCCGACTTCATCGAGATCTTCCGGGAGATGGACGGCCTGCCGGTCACCGTCCGGCTGATCGACCCGCCGCTGCACGAGTTCCTGCCCCCGTTGGAGCAGCTCGCGGTCAACGTGGCGGTGGCCCAGGAACGCGGCGAGGACGTGGCCAAGGAGGAGGCGCTGCTGGCCGCCGTCCGGCGGATGCACGAGGAGAACCCGATGCTCGGGCTGCGCGGCGTCCGCCTGGGCCTGGTCATCCCCGGCCTGTTCGCCATGCAGGTCCGGGCGATCGCCGAGGCTGCCGTCGAGGTCACCCGGGCCGGCGGGTCGGCCTGCCCGGAGATCATGGTGCCGCTGGTCGGCGCGGTGCAGGAACTGGAGACGGTACGGGTCGAAGCCGAGAAGATCATCGCCGAGGTGGTCGGGGACAGCGGCGTCGAGGTGTTGATCGGCACGATGATCGAGGTGCCCCGGGCGGCGCTGACCGCCGGGCAGATCGCCGAGGCGGCGGAGTTCTTCTCCTTCGGCACCAACGACCTGACCCAGATGGGCTGGGGCTTCTCCCGCGACGACGTCGAGGGCGCGTTCTTCTGGCGCTACCTCGAACTGGGCATCTTCGGCATCTCCCCGTTCGAGTCCATCGACACCGACGGGGTCGGCCGGCTGGTCCGGATCGCCACCGAGGAGGGGCGGGCGGCCCGCCCCGGGCTGAAACTCGGCGTCTGCGGCGAACACGGTGGCGACCCCGACTCGGTGCACTTCTTCCACGAGGTCGGCCTGGACTACGTCTCCTGCTCCCCGTTCCGGGTCCCGGTGGCCCGGTTGGAGGCCGGTCGGGCCGTCGTCTCCAGCACCGGCTCGGACAGCCGTTGACCCGCCCGGCGGCTGCGCCTCAGTCGGCGCCGCCGCCGGTCGGTGGCCGTTGCCCGGCAGCCGGCGGGCCGGCGACCGTGGCGCCCGATCGCCGCCGCGCCGTCTCAGGCCGGCACGGCGTAACCTGGGCACCCGCGAGGAGTTCCGTACGGCGGAGGGTGGCCGCATGACCAGCGCCTGGGCCGCGGTGTTCGACGCCGGTGACCGGGCCCGGCCGGCCGGCCGGTGGGTGGGGGGCCGCCGCGGCTTGTGGGCGAGAGGCTGACCGTGCCGGCCGACCCGCCCCTCGCCGAACCCGACCTCGCCGACGTGTCGGGCGCCGACACCCGTCGGTTCGTCGACGAGACGCCGAAGGACACCGGCCACGGCCGGTCGCCGTACGAGCGGGACCGTGCCCGGGTGCTGCACTCCGCGGCGTTCCGGCGGCTGGCCGCGAAGACCCAGGTGCACGTCGCCGGCACCGACGACTTCCTGCGTACCCGGCTGACCCACTCGCTGGAGGTGGCGCAGATCGCCCGGGAGATGGGCGCCCGCCTCGGCTGCGACCCGGACGTGGTGGACACCGCGGGGCTCGCCCACGACCTCGGCCACCCGCCGTTCGGCCACAACGGTGAGGACATCCTGGACCGGCTCGCCGCGAGCTGCGGCGGCTTCGAGGGCAACGCGCAGACGCTGCGGGTGCTGACCCGGCTGGAGGCCAAGGTGCTGGGCCCGGACGGGACGTCGGCCGGGCTGAACCTGACCCGGGCCGCGCTCGACGCGGTCAGCAAGTACCCCTGGCCCCGCCGGCCGAATCTGCGCAAGTTCGGGGTGTACGCGGACGACCGCCCGGTCTTCGACTGGCTGCGCATCGGCGCCCCGGCCGGCGGTGGGCCGCCCACCGGCGTCCGGCGGTGCCTGGAGGCGCAGGTGATGGACTGGGCCGACGACGTGGCGTACTCGGTGCACGACGTGGAGGACGGCATCCACGGCGGGTACGTGTCACTGCGTCCCCTGCTGGTCGACCCGGACGAGCGGGCCGCGCTCTGCGCCGACGTGGCGGCGGTCTACTCCGGCGAGTCCCCGGCCGACCTGGGCGAGGCGCTGGTGGAACTGCTCGCCGAGCCGGTGCTCGCCCCGCTGGCCGCGTACGACGGCAGCCATCGCGCGCAGGCGGCGCTGAAGGCGATGACCAGCCTGCTCACCGGCCGGTTCGTCGCCGACGTGGTGAGCGCCACCCGGGACCGTCACGGCCCCGGCCCGCACCGCCGGTACGCCGCCGACCTGGTGGTGCCGCGGCCGGTCCGGGCCCGGTGCGCGCTGCTCAAGGGCATCGCCTGGCGGTACGTGATGCGCCGGCCGGGCGCCCGGGTCCGCTACGAGCGGCAGCGGGAGATCCTCACCGAGCTGGTCACGGCGCTCGCCGACCGGGCACCCGAGGTGCTCGATCCGGTTTTCGCGCCGCTGTGGCGGGCCGCGCCGGACGATCCTGCCCGGCTGCGGGTGGTGATCGACCAGGTTGCCTCGCTCACCGACCCGGCCGCCGTGGCCTGGCACGACCGTCTGACCCGTCCCGGCGCCTGACTCCGACCGTCCAGCTCGGGCCGGCCGGTGGCGCGGGTCGGTGACTGGCATGATCGGCTTATTAGGTTAACCTAACCTCATGTCGGAGCGCGCGAAGATGGTCACCGCCGCCACGGTCCTGCGGACCGAGCGGCCCACCCCCCACCTGATCCGACTGGTGTTGGGAGGGCAGGAGCTGGCCGGACTCCCGGTGGGGGAGTACACCGACCACTACGTGAAGCTGGTCTTCGCGCCGGAGGGCGTCACGTACCCGCACCCGACCGACCTGGCCACCATCAAGCGGGAGTTCCCGGCCGAGCAGTGGCCCCGGCTGCGCGCGTACACGGTCCGGGCCTTCGACCCGCTGGCCGGCGAGCTGACCCTCGACGTGGTGCACCACGGCGACGAGGGACTGGCCGGACCCTGGGCGGCCCGGCTGCGCCCCGGCGACGAGGTGCGTTTCGTCGGCCCCGGCGGGGCGTACGCGCCGGACCCGACGGCGGACTGGCACCTGTTGGTGGGCGACGAGAGCGCTCTGCCCGCCATCGGCGCGGCGCTGGAGCGGGTGCCGGTCGGCGTCCCGGCCGTGGTCCTGGTCGAGGTGGACGGCCCGGCCGACGAGCAGCGGCTGTCCAGCCCGGGTGCGGTGACGCTGACCTGGCTGCACCGCGGCGGCCGGCCGGTCGGCGAGGCACTGGTCGCCGCGGTGCGGGCGCTGGAGTTCCCGCCGGGCCGGGTGCACGCGTTCGTGCACGGTGAGGCGACGTTCGTCAAGGAGCTGCGCCGGCTGCTGCGGGTCGACCGTGGGGTGCCCCGGGAGGCGCTGTCCATCTCCGGCTACTGGCGGCGCGGGATGGACGACGAGGGCTGGCGCTCCACGAAGCCGGACTGGAACCGTCAGGTCGAGGCCGAGGAGGTCGCCGCCGTCGCGGGTTGACCGCCGTGCGCCGCGCGCCGGTCCCCCCGGCTACGGGCTGTCGGTCCGGCAGGGCAGGATGTAGGGCCGAGGGGGTGGCAGGAGATGGCTGGGCGGATCCGGGACGAGGACATCGCGCTGGTCCGGGAGCGTACCTCCATCGCCGAGGTCATCGCGGACACGGTGACCCTCCGGTCGGCCGGCGGCGGCAACCTCAAGGGCCTCTGCCCGTTCCACGACGAGAAGAGCCCGTCGTTCAACGTCTCGCCCGCCCGCAACGTCTTCTACTGCTTCGGCTGCGGGGTGGGCGGCGACGCGATCAAGTTCCTGATGGACGCCGAGCATCTCAGTTTCGTCGAGTCCGTCGAGCGGCTCGCCGCCCGCGCCGGCCTCCAGCTGCGGTACGTGGAGAACGACCAGGCCGCGCCGCGCAGCCGCCCGCAGCAGGGGCAGAAGCAGCGGCTGGTGGCCGCGCACGCCGCCGCCGTGGAGTTCTACCAGGCCCAGCTCACCACGGCCGGGGCCCGACCGGCCCGGGAGTTCCTGGCCCAGCGTGGCTTCGACCGGGCCGCCGCCGAGCGGTATGGCTGCGGGTTCGCCCCCGACGGCTGGGACCTACTCACCCGGCACCTGCGTCAGCAGGGATTCAGCCACGACGAACTGGTCACCGCCGGGCTGTCCCGGCCGGCCCGGTCCGGCTCGCTGATCGACCGGTTCCGCCGCCGGCTGCTCTGGCCGATCCGGGACCTGGCCGGCGACGTGATCGGCTTCGGCGCCCGCAGGCTCTTCGACGACGACGACGGCCCGAAGTACCTCAACACCCCCGAGACGCCGATCTACAAGAAGTCGCACGTCCTCTACGGCATCGACCAGGCCAAGCGGGAGATCGCCAAGCAGGGCAAGGTGGTCGTCGTCGAGGGCTACACCGACGTGATGGCCTGCCACCTGGCCGGCGTGCCGACCGCCGTGGCCACCTGCGGCACCGCCTTCGGCGCGGACCACATCACCGTGCTGCGCCGGCTCCTGCTGGACACCGACGACGTGGCTGGCGAGATCATCTTCACCTTCGACGGGGACGCCGCCGGGCAGAAGGCCGCGCTGCGGGCCTTCGAGGACGACCAGCGCTTCGTCGGGCGTACCTTCATCGCCGTCAGCCCGGACAACATGGATCCGTGCGATCTGCGCCTGGCCAAGGGCGACCTGGCGGTCCGCGACCTGGTCGCCCGCCGTGAGCCGCTGGTCGACTTCGCGCTGCGCCACGTGATCAACCGGTACGACCTGGACACCGTGGACGGCCGGGTGGAGGCGATGCGCCGCGCCGCCCCCCTGGTCGCCAGGATCAAAGACCGGGAGAAGCGCCCGGAGTACGTCCGCAAGCTCGCCGGTGATCTCGGCATGGAGATCGAGCCGGTACAGCGCGCCGTGCTCGCCGCGGCCCACGCTCCCGGCGGCGAACGGGAGCCGGCGAGACCCGCCCGCGACCGGGCCGCCACGCCCGCGCCGGCGGTGGACAGCCCGCAGTCGATGGTCGAGCGGGAGGCGTTGAAGCTCGCCCTCCAGGAGCCGGTGCTGGCCGGCCCGATGTTCGACGCCGTCGAGGCCACGGAGTACCGCCATCCGGTGCACGCGGCGGTCCGGGCGGCGGTCGCGGCGGCCGGCGGGGTCGCGGCGGCGACCGGCGGGGCGGTCTGGATCGAGTCGGTCCGCGACGCCTGCGCGGACCTGGCCGCCCGGGCGCTCGTGGGCGAGCTGGCCGTCGAGCCGCTGCGCATCGACGGCGAGCCCGACCCGCGCTACGTGTCGATCACCATGGCCCAGCTCCAATGGGGTTCGGTCACCAGCCGGATCCGGGATCTCAAATCCAAGATCCAGCGGATCAACCCGGTGAACAACAAGGACGAGTACTTCGCCCTGTTCGGGGAACTGCTCTCGCTGGAACAGCACGCGCGGGCGCTGCGCGAGCAGGCCGCGGGAGGACTGTGATGGGACTGTTCAGCCGCAAGCCCAAGCTGCCCCCCGCCGCCCGGCCGCCGCTGGCCGCCGACGAGCGGGTGCTGGCCTGGTCCGCCGCCGGCAACGGCGAGGGCGACGGCGTGGTGGTGGCCAGCAACCTCGGGCTGTGGCTGCCCGGCCGGGGGCACCGGCTGGGCTGGCACGACATCCTCAAGGCGGTCTGGTCCGGCCGCGAGTTGACCGTCACCCCCGCCGAGCCAATCACCGAACGGGACGGGTACCGGGTGGTCGCCGACTGCCCCGCCGAGACATACCTGCTGCTCGACCCGGGCGACCTGCCGCACCAGGTGCGGGCCCGGGTGACCCGTTCGGTGGCGTGGACCGCCCACCACCGGCTGCCCGGTGGCGCGGGCCGGATCGCGGCCCGGCGGGTCGCCGGTGTGGACGGTCTGACCTGGACGGTACGCCTGGACCCCGGCACCCCCGTCGACGACGAGGTGCTGGCCGAAACCGATCGGCTGGTCGCCGACGCCCGCGCCACCACCGCCCCCGCCGACGTCTGACCGGCCGGTTGGCGTCGCGCCCGGCCAGTGCCCGTGCCCCGGCCCACGGCGCCGATCAGCCGCCCTGGTAGAAGCGGACCGCTCCCGGGTGCAGCGGGACCGGGTCGGTGCCCGAGGCGCTCTGCCGGGTGACGTTCGCCGCCTCAGGCGGCGGCCCGGAGCCGGTGTGCGGGCTCAGCTCGGGCCGAGGTCCCACAGCGGGTCGGAAGAACGTACGGAGGACACGAGGGGGCACGATACGCGAACTACCCACCCCAGAAAACATTGCTCATTGTGATTGCGCCCAGTAGGTCACCAGTCTGCAGATCACACAGAGACACCAAATGAGGCAGTGTTTTCAGGAATAAGGGCAGGCCGGTCGGCAGACATGCAGGATGCCCAGCGAGTCTGCAGTGATCCATCCATGATGAGGGTGTGTCACCGGCTCGGCGGATGATCATCAGGGTGACTGACGGTGATGAGACTGTGCGGCCCAGCCGTCACGCGGCGTCGTCAGCGCTGCGGTCGGTGCCCGGCCCGGTGCCGGTTGTGGCGAATGTCGAAAGGCGCCGCGGCTGTCGGGGGTCGCCGGTACGGTCGGCCGGTGACCAGTACGGCACCACTCATCCGGGCCCGCGGGCTGGTGAAGCGGTTCGGCGCCTTCACCGCCGTCGCCGGCATCGATGTGGACGTCCACCCCGGCTTGGCCTTCGGCTTCCTCGGGCCGAACGGCGCCGGCAAGTCCTCCACCATGCGCATGGTCGGCTGCATCTCCCCGCCCAGCGGAGGTGAGCTGCGCATCCTCGGGATGGACCCGGTACGGGACGGGCCCGCCATCAGGGCCCGCCTCGGCGTCTGCCCCCAGCTGGACAACCTCGACCCGGATCTGACCGTCCGGGAAAACCTGACCACCTACGCCCGCTACTTCGGGGTTCCCCGCCGCACGGCCCGCGAGCGTGCCGCCGAGCTGCTCGATTTCGTGCAGCTCACCGAACGGGCCGACAGCAGGGTCGAACCGCTGTCCGGCGGAATGAAGCGCCGCCTGACCATCGCCCGGGCACTGGTCAACGAACCGGACGTCGTGCTGCTCGACGAGCCGACCACCGGGCTCGACCCGCAGGCCCGCCACCTGGTCTGGGAACGGCTGTTCCGGCTCAAGCAGCAGGGCGTCACCCTCGTGCTGACCACCCACTACATGGACGAGGCCGAGCAGCTCTGCGACCGGCTGGTGGTGATGGACGGCGGCCGGATCGTCGCCGAGGGCTCGCCCCGCGCGCTCATCGAACGGCACTCCACCCGCGAGGTGGTGGAGCTGCGTTTCGCGGCGGAGTCGCAGGAGGCGTTCGCCGGCAAACTCGACGGGCTGGCGGAACGGGTCGAGGTGCTGCCCGACCGGATCCTGCTCTACGTCGCCGACGGGGACGCGGCCGTCACCCAGGTCGAGGCGCGCGGCCTCACCCCGGCCGCCGTCCTGGTCCGGCGCAGCAGCCTGGAGGACGTCTTCCTGCACCTCACCGGGCGCACCCTCGTCGACTGAGCGCACTGCGGCGGGTGACGTAGCATCGGCGGCCGAAACGGGGAGGCCGCATCATGGAAGCTTGGTCACGGCGTCAGGCGGGACTGGCCGCGCTCTGTCTCGGTGTCTTCGCCACCATCTGGTTCAGCGTGCCGGCGGCTGAAGCGCCGCTGCGTACCCTGCTCGTGGTGGCCAGCGGCGGGGCGTTGCTGACCGCGCTCGGCGGCGCCGCTCTGGTGCTGCACGCGGGCCGGGCCGGGGGCGCGCTGCCGCGCGACCGGCGGTACCTCGTCATCGTCGCCGTCGAGTTCGCCGCGGCGGTGCTCGGCGCCGCGCTGCTCGCCGCCCTCGGGCAGGCGGAGTACGTCCCCGTGCTGGTCTGCGCCGTGGTCGGTGCGCACTTCCCGCCGCTCGCCCCAGTGCTCGGCGACCGGCTGCTGGTGCCACTCGGGGTGGCGATGTGCCTGGTCGCCCTGGCCGGGCTGGTCGCCGCGCTCGTCTTGTCGATCCCGGCAGCGCTGGTCGTCGGCACCGGCGCGGGCCTGCTGCTCTGGGCGTACGCCCTACTCGCCCTGCTCCGCGCGGCCCGCGCCGGCCGGTAAAGCCGCGACACCCCGGCCGGCGACCGTAGGGTCTTGTCGTACCCGTTCGATAGGAAGACCGGGTAACTGACGGTGGGCGGGGCCTGGAGGTGGCGACCGAGGTGAGCGTGGCGCAGCGGTCGCGACCCGAGTTGCCGCGGGTGCCGGCGATGACGGTGCTGGCCTATCACCTGACCGGCTACCGTCGCACCTGGCGCTCCGGCGTCTTCTCCTCCTTCCTGCTGCCCACCCTGACCGTGCTCGGTTTTGGTCTGGGCGTCGGCGGCTACGTCGACCAGGGCGTGAACGGGGTGCCCTACCTGGAGTGGATCGTGCCCGGGCTGCTCGCCTCCACCGCGCTGCAGGTGGCGACCGCCGAGTCGACCTTCCCGGTGTTCGCCAACTTCCAGTGGACCAGGTCGTACACCGCACAGAACGCCGCGCCGCTGCGTGTCGGCGACATCCTCGCCGGTCACCTGGCCTTCGTGCTGTTCCGGGCGGTCACCGCCAGCGCCGCGTTCCTGCTGGTGACGACGCTGCTCGGGGCGGTGGCCTCGGCCTGGGCGGTGCTCACCCTGCCGGTGGTGGCGCTGCTCGCCCTGGCGGTGGCCGCGCCCACCTTCGGATACGCCGCCGCCGTGTCCAGCGACAGTTGGCTGGCGATGCTCTTCCGGTTCGCGGTCATCCCGATGACGCTCTTCGCCGGTGTCTTCTTCCCGGTCGAGTCGCTGCCCGGCGGCCTGCGCCACCTGGCGTACGCGACCCCGCTCTGGCACGCCGTCGACCTGTGCCGCGCGGCCATGCTGGGTGCGCCGCCGCAGTGGTCCGTCCCCGGGCACCTGCTCTACCTCGCCGCCTGGGCGGTGGGCGGCTGGGCGTTGGCCGTCCGCCGGTTCCGTCGCCGGCTGGTGGTTTAGGAGAGCCCCGCCCATGGTCACCCTCGTCCTGCCCCGGCTGCTCGGCCTCGCCGCCGCCACCCGTCGCTCCGCCGCGATGGTCGAGCGGAACGTGACGGCGCTCAAGTGGGTCTACTGGCTGCTGCTCGTCTCCGGGTTCGTCGAGCCGGTGCTCTACCTCTTCTCGATCGGTGTGGGGGTGGGCCGGCTGATCGACGGCATGACCCTGCCCGGCGGTCGGGTGGTGGCGTACGCCGTCTTCGTCGCCCCGGCCATGCTCGCCTCGTCCGCGATGAACGGGGCGCTCGCCGAGACCACCTTCAACTTCTTCGGCAAGTTCAAGTACCAGAAGCTCTACGACGGCATCATCGCCACACCGGTGCGGCCGTTCGAGATCGCCCTCGGCGAGCTGGCCTGGGCGATGGTGCGCGGCTCGGCGTACTCGGCGGCGTTCCTCGCGGTGATGGTGGCGATGGAGCTCACCATCGTCGGGCGTGCCCTGGTGGCGTTCCCCGCGGCGGTGCTGACCGGCTTCGCGTTCGGGGCTTCCGGCATGGCCCTGGCCACGTTCATGCGCAGTTGGCAGGATTTCGACCTGATGGGGTCGGCGCAGTTCGTCCTCTTCCTCTTCTCCGGCACCTTCGTGCCCGCCGAGGCGTACCCGGCGGTGCTGCGCTGGCTGGTCGAGCTGACCCCGCTCTACCGCGCGGTGCACCTGCTCCGGGGCATCTGCGTGGACGGGGGCGGCTGGGCGGTGCTGCCCGACGTGCTCTACCTGCTGGCACTGACGGCGCTCGGGCTGGCCGTCGCGGCGCGGCGGATGGTGGGCCTGCTCTACCGCTGACTGGTTACCGGTCGTCCTGTTCCGGGCATGAGCAGGACATCACCGACCACGAGGAGGGGCGCATGGCCACCGACGACAGGCCGGACGGCCCGACCGACCTGCCCGGCCGCGGGTGGGTCGCGGCGTTGCGGCGCACCATCCGGGAGTTCAGGGACGACAGCCTCGTCGACTGGGCCGCCGCACTGACCTACTACGGCGTGCTCTCCATCTTCCCCGGCGTGCTGGTGCTGATCTCCCTGCTCGGCCTGCTCGGCGAGCGGGCCACCACCGGGGTACGGGACACCGTCAACCAGGCGGTGCCGCAGGCCGACATCCGCCGGATCATCGAGGGCGCGATCGACCAGGCGGGCGCGTCCGGCGGGCTGGCCAGCCTCGCCGCGATCGTCGGTCTGCTCGCCGCCTTCTGGTCCGCCTCCGGCTACATCGCCGCCTTCATGCGCGCCTCGAACGCCATCTACGACGTACCCGAGGGGCGGCCGATCTGGAAGACGTTGCCGATCCGGCTCGGGGTGACCGCGGTGATCGGGGTACTGCTGCTGGCCAGCGCGGTGATCGTGGTCTTCACCGGCGGCTTCGCCGAGCAGGCCGGCAGCGCCGTCGGGGTCGGCTCCACCGCCGTGGCGGTGTGGAACATCGCCAAGTGGCCGGTGCTGTTGGTCCTGGTCAGCCTGATCTTCGCGATCCTCTACTGGGCCTCGCCGAACGCCCGGCACGGCGGCTTTCGCTGGGTCAGCCCGGGTGGGGTGCTGGCCGTGCTGATCTGGCTGGTGATCTCCGGCCTCTTCGGCCTCTACGTCAGCAACTTCGGATCGTACAACAAGACCTACGGGGCGCTCGCCGGGGTGATCATCTTTCTGGTGTGGCTCTGGCTGAGCAACATCGCCATCCTGCTCGGCGCGGAGTTCGACGCCGAGCTGGAACGTAGCCGGGCCATCTCCGCCGGCCACCCGCCGCAGGAGGAGCCGTACGTCGAGCTGCGTGACGACCGCAAGCTCCGGAAGAAGCGCAACGCGGCAGGGAAGCGCTGACCGGGTCCAGGCCTCGCGGTGGGCCGGCCCCCGTCTTCAGGTACGGGCGGGCAACCAACGCACGTCGGGCCGGTCACCGTGAGGTGACCGGCCCGACGGGACGTACGTGATTAGGCGTTCATGCCGTTGGCGCCCGAGCCGGGAGCCTTGGGCTTCGGGGTGGTGCTCGACGAGCTGGTGGCGTTGGTCGGGCTGGTCGAGCTGCTGCCCGACTTGGCGCCGACGGTGGCCGGGGTGCCCGCGAAGGTGTCGTCCGCCGGGGTGAGCCCCGGCTTGCTGCCGTTGCCGCCCAGCTTCTCGCCCAGCTTGGACTGACCAAGCTTGTCCTTGCCCTCCGAGTAGAGCCGGGTCGCCTGGGCCTGCGCGACACCGGCCGCCTCCTGCACGGTCGGGTGGTCGAGCACCTTGCGGCCACGGACGACCAGCTCCTCGTACTTCTCCCGGCCGGCACGGGCGCCCAGGACGAAGCCCGCAGCCAGCCCGCCAAGAAACATGATCTTTCCGCGCATGGCGGCTCCTTCCGTACCTGACGCTCCGCCGTTCCCCGTCCGCACACTGGACCGGGATCGACCTGTTCGCGCCTGCGTCCTCTGTCAACAGCTAACTACCCATCCTGCTCCGCAGTCATACCTCGTGGTGCGGGGATGGTGATTTGTCCCCATTATTGGTTTGCGGCCGGCCGGGGTGTCGTCCGATCGGCATCCGCCACGCCGGGTGTTGAACGCGGAGGTAACCCTCTGGACCGAACCCCCGGGGAATCCTGTACTCTTGTGCCGTCGCCGAGCGCCGGAGAGATCCGGAGTGAGACGACGTACGGTCCCCCGTAGCTCAATTGGCAGAGCAGCCGGCTGTTAACCGGCAGGTTTTTGGTTCGAGTCCAAACGGGGGAGCTCAGCTCCGCATCGAGCCCGTCGGCCCCAGGCCGGCGGGCTTACGTCTGTAGCGTCCCTCCTGCCGCCCCGCCCGCGCCATAGCCATTCGCTGTCGACGCCGGCCCGGGCCGATCCGGGCCGCCGAGGCGTCGGCGTCCGGCACCGAACGGTGCCGCTCGGCGGCGTGGTGGTGCTCGCCGGGCCGCGCCGGGCGTGATTGCGGGCACTCGCGCAGGGGTGCCGACTGTTATCCTCGCGTAGCCCATCGTGCCGGCGAGCGCATGATCGTTCCTGCCGGTTCGGTGGTGGCCGGTGATACCCGGGGCGGGTTACGATCCGGCGCGGCAACGGGGCGGTAGCTCAGCCGGTTAGAGCAGGGGACTCATAATCCCTCGGTCGCGGGTTCGAGT
>NZ_SMJY01000168.1:0-14070 GCF_004348355.1 Micromonospora sp. KC721
GGACGGGGAGGGGGGTGGCCCCGTCTGCTCCCGGCGCGGCGCTGCCGCCTGGTCCGGCACGGTCGGTTCCGCCGACCGGGGCGACGAGTCGCCGCCCCGGTCAGGTCGGGTCGTCCTGCCGGTCATGCCAGTCCGAGCTGCTTGAGCAGGTCGGCGACGGACTTGTCCTGCTCGGTGAGGAAGGTGGCGAACGCGTCGCCGGTGACGAAGGCGTCGGTCCAGCCGCGCTTGGTCAGTTCGGCCTTCCACTCGTCCGAGTCGTGCATCTTGGTCAGCGCGTCGATCCAGACCTGCTTGTCGGCGTCGCTGATCCCCGGCGGCGCGACGATGCCCCGCCAGTTGGTGAAGACCAGGTCGATGCCGGACGACTTGAGCGTCGGCACGTCCTTGAGCGCCTCGACCGGCTCCACGCTGGTCACCGCGAGGACTCGGATCTGACCGGCCTCGACCTGGTCGAGGAACTCGCCGAAGCCGCTGGCCCCGAAGGCCACCTTGCCGCCGAGCAGGGCCGGCAGCAGTTCGCCGCCGCCGTCGTACGAGACGAAGTTGACCTGGCGGGGGTCGATGCCGACGGTCTTCGCGAGCTGCATGGGCAGCAGGTGGTCGGGGCCGCCGGCCGAGGAGCCGCCACCGACGGCGATCTTCTTCGGATCCGCCTTCCAGGCCGCGACCAGGTCGGCGATCGTCCGGTACGGGGAGTCCTTCGGCACCACGATGGCGCCGGCCTCCTCGATCAGCTTCGCCAGCGGAGTGGTCTGGGTGAGCGTGGCCGACGACTTGGAGGTGTACGAGGCCCCGACGACGCCCAGCCCCATCTGCATGGCGAGCTTGCCGTTGCCCTTCTCGTTGACCGTCCGTTGCAGGCCCACGGTGCCCCCCGCGCCGGGCAGGTTGAACACCTGCACGCCGGTGGCGATCTTGGCGTCCTCCATCACCTTGGCCGCGGTGCGGGCGGTGGTGTCGTAGCCGCCGCCCGGGGTGTTCGGCACCATGATCCGCAGTCCGGAGACCGGCTTGCCGTTCCCACCGCCGGACGCGCCCTCGTTCTTGTCGGCGGTGGCCCCGCACCCGGCCAGGGCCAGCGCCGTGGCGGCAGCGGCACCGATGGCCAGCAGTTTTATCCGAGTTGCCATCTTGTTTCTCTTCCGTTTCGAAGGAGTCCGGCGGCAAGATGATGGCCCCCGGGCGGACGCCACGTCTGCCTTCTGTCACCAGCGGAAATTGAGGTCTTTGTGGTCACGGTCACGCCCCGCCGCACCCTGGCCGGGCAGTTGCTCGTACTCCAGCTCGCGATCGTGGTCGTCGTGCTGGTGGCGGTGGCCGCCGTGTCGCTGGCGCAGTCCGCGGCCACCTTCAATCGGGTGGAGGGCCGGCGGGTGGCCGCCCTCGGCGAGCAGCTCGCCGGCCACCCCGTGCTGCGCGACCAGCTCAGCCAGCCGGCTCCGGCGGAGCGGGTCGCCCCGCTGGTGCAGAGCACCCTCGACCAGTCCGGGGTGACCTCGGTGACGGTGGCGGACGCCCGGGGCCGGGTGGTCGCCTCCACCGACCCGACGCTGGTGGGCAGCCCGCTGGTGCTCGGCGACCCGCGGGTGGCGCAGGGCCGTGCCTGGTCCGGCGAGTTGGAGCTCGGCGGCTCACGGGAGCTGGTGGCCCAGGTACCGGTGCTCGGGGCCGACGTGAAAAAGAAGAACGTGGGCCACCACCTGGGCGTGGTGACCGTCGGCGAGGCGGCCCCGACCTGGTCGGAACGGCTGGTCGGCGCGTCCTCGTACCTGCTCACCTACCTGGGTATCGCCAGCGTGCTGGGGGTGGTCGGCTCCTGGCTGCTGGCCCGGCGGATCAAGCGGCAGACGCTCGGGCTGGAGCCGCGCGAGATCGCCGGCCTGGCCGAGCACCGGGAGGCGCTGCTGCACGGCATCGCCGAGGGGGTGATCGCGCTCGACCCCCAACTGCGGGTCACCCTGGTGAACGCGGTCGGCCGGCGGCTGCTCGACCTGCCCGAGGACTGCCTCGGGCGCAGCCTCGCCGACCTGCGCATCGGCGGCCGGCTGCGCGACGTGCTGGCCGGCAGCGACCCGGACGCCCGGGACGAGGTGGTGGTCCGGCGCGGCCGGGTGCTGGTGATGAACCGGATGACGGTCAGCAAGGACGGCCGGCGGCTCGGCTCGGTGACCACCCTGCGGGACCGCACCGAGCTGGCCCGGCTGGAGCAGGAGATCGGCTCGTTCCGCAGCACCACGGAGCTGCTGCGCGCGCAGACCCACGAGTTCGCCAACCAGCTCCACACCATCTCCGGGCTGATCCAGATCGGCGAGTACGACGAGGTGGTCCGGTACGTCGACGCGCTGAGCCGGCACCGGGCCTCGCTCGACCTGACAGTGACCAGCCGGATCCACGACACGGCGGTGGCCGCGCTGCTGATGGCCAAGTCGGCGACGGCCGCCGAGCGTCGGGTGGAGCTGCGGATCTCCGAGCGGACCGGCCTGGACCGGTTGGCACCGGCGATCGCCGCGGACGTGGCCACGGTGCTGGGCAACCTGGTGGACAACGCCGTCGAGGCGGTCGCCGGGGGCGAGCCGTTGGGCCGGGGCGAGCCGGTGGACGGCGAGCCACCCGCCTGGGTTGAGGTGGAGCTGCGTCGGGACGCCTCCTCGGTGGAGATCGTGGTCCGGGACTCCGGGCCCGGGGTCGCCCCCGAGCTGGCCCAGGAGGTCTTCACCCACGGCTTCACCACGAAGGCCGCCCAGGGCGGTGAGCGGGGCATCGGCCTGGCGCTCACCCGTCTGGTCTGTCACCGTCGGGGCGGCGAGGTGGCGGTGGCGAACACCGAGGAGGGGGCGATGTTCACGGCCCGGATGTCGGTGACCGGCGCGACGGAGGTGGCCCGGTGATCGACGTGTTGGTCGTCGACGACGACTTCATGGTGGCCCGGATCCACCGCGGCTTCGTGGAACGGGTCGCCGGCTTCCGGGTGGTGGGCACGGCCAGCACCGGCGAGGAGGCGGTGGCCGCGGTCGGCGAACTCCGCCCCGACCTGGTGCTGCTCGACCTCTACCTGCCGGACATGTTCGGGCTGGACGTGGTGACCCGGCTGCGGGCCGCCCGGCACGACTGCGACGTGCTGGTGATCAGCGCGGCCCGGGAGGCCGAGGCGGTACGCCGGGCGGTCCGCTACGGCGCGGTCAACTACCTGCTCAAGCCGTTCGGCTTCGACGAGCTGCGGACCCGGCTGGAGCAGTACGCGGCCCGGCGCAACGCGCCGCGCGCGACGGTCGTGGCCGACCAGGCCGACGTCGACCGGGTGTTGTCGCGCAGCGGCACCCAGTTCGCCACCTCGGCGCTGCCCCGGGGCCTCAGCCCGGAGACCGCCGAGTTGGTGGAGCGGGCGCTGCGGGAGCGGTCCGGCACCCTCTCGGCGGCCGAGTGCGCCGGGGCGGTCGGTATCTCCCGGGTCAGCGCCCGCCGCTACCTGGAGCACTTCGCGGAGACCGGTCGGGCGGAGGTGACCCTGCGGTACGGCTCGGCCGGCCGTCCGGAGCGCCGCTACGGCTGGGTGGGCTGAGGGGCCTACGGCTCGAACTTGTAGCCCAGCCCTCGAACGGTGACGATGTACCGGGGTGCGGACGGCTCCGGCTCGATCTTGGAGCGCAGCCGCTTGACGTGCACGTCCAGGGTCTTGGTGTCGCCGACGTAGTCGGCGCCCCACACCCGGTCGATGAGCTGGCCCCGGGTGAGCACCCGGCCGGCGTTGCGCAGCAGCAGCTCCAGCAGCTCGAACTCCTTGAGCGGGAGCTGGACGGGCGCACCGTCGACGGTCACCACGTGCCGTTCGATGTCCATCCGGACCGGGCCGGCGGCCAGCGTCGGCGTACCCGTCTCGGCGACCTCGGTGCTCTGCCGCCGCAGCACGGCACGGATCCGGGCGACCAGTTCCCGGGGCGAGTACGGCTTGGTGACGTAGTCGTCGGCCCCGATCTCCAGGCCGACCACCTTGTCGATCTCGCTGTCCCGGGCGGTGACCATGATGATCGGCACGTGCGAGCGCTGCCGCAGCTGCCGGCAGACCTCGGTGCCGGACATCTCGGGGAGCATCAGGTCGAGCAGGACGATGTCCGCGCCGGTCCGGTCGAACTCGGTCAGGGCGGAGGGGCCGGTCGCGGCGACGGATACCTCGAAGCCCTCCTTGCGAAGCATGTACGACAGGGCGTCGGAGAACGACTCCTCGTCCTCGACCACCAGAACGCGGCTCAACGGGGTGCTTCCTTTCCTTGGTCAGACCTGGCGAAGCTCGGCCGGGCCGGCCTCGATCCCATTCGACGGCAGTAGCGTCTGCAGGTCGTCCGGAGGTCTCGCGGGTAGCCGCAGGGTGAACGTCGACCCTCCGCCGAGGGTGCTCGACACCTCCACCCGGCCGCTGTGGTTGCTGGCGATGTGCTTGACGATGGCCAGGCCGAGGCCGGTGCCCCCGGTGGCCCGGGAGCGGGCCTGGTCGGCCCGGTAGAACCGTTCGAAGATCCGGTCGACGTCGGTCGGGGCGATGCCGATGCCCTGGTCGGCGACGGCGATCTGGACGTGTTCGTCGTCACTACGGACGGTGACCCGCACGGTGGTGCCGTCCCCGGAGTAGTTGACCGCGTTCTCCACCAGGTTCGCCACCGCGGTGGCGAGCTGGGTGTCGCTGCCGTAGACGGTGAGCCCCTTCTCGCCCTCGATGACCACCTGGATGTCCCGGGCGAAGGCGGCGGTCCGGGTCCGGTCGAGCACCTCGGCGAGCACCCAGTCCACGGCGACCGGCTCGGGCGGGGGCTGCGGCTCGGCACCCTGGAGCCGGGTCAGTTCCAGCAGCTCCTGCACCAGCCGGCCGAGTCGGGTGGACTCGTGCTGGATCCGCTCGGCGAAGCGGCGGGCGGCGACGAGATCCTCGGAAAGGTCGGGGGCGCCGGCCGATGCCGGTTCGGTGGCGTCCAGCAGCGCCTCGGCGAGCAGTTGCAGCGCGCCGATGGGGGTCTTCAGTTCGTGGCTGACGTTGGCGACGAAGTCGCGGCGTACCCGGGCGAGCCGGTGCGACTCGGTGACGTCGGCGGCCTCGACGGAGATGTAGCCGGCGCCGAGCC
This sequence comes from Micromonospora sp. KC721, assembly GCF_004348355.1. NCBI lineage: Bacteria > Bacillati > Actinomycetota > Actinomycetes > Micromonosporales > Micromonosporaceae > Micromonospora > Micromonospora sp. KC721. Next base: position 5,115 of record NZ_SMJY01000168.1, read on the forward strand.
CCATCGCCCGCAGGTGTACGCCGAGCGGGTTGTCCCCGGCGTTGTCGCGGCCGCGTGGCAGGTCCAGCTCGATCTCGCGCCGCACGCCGGTGCGGCGCACCTGCCCGGCGAGGGTACGGATCAGCGGGTGGGCGGCGATGGAACCGGGCGTGACGCCGGTACGCAGCAGCCCCATGGCCCGGGCGGCGGGGTTGACCACGACGGGCACGTCGTCCGGGTCGAGCACCACCACCCCGGCGCGGAGTGAGTCGATCGTCTTGCGGCCGAGCCCGGGCAGCCCGCCCTGCTGGTCGTCGGGAATCGCGGGCCTCCCCCTGCTCCACCGGGAGCCGATGCTCCCGGGCGACGCCGCTCGGCGCCGCCACGATCCCCGGTGCCGGGCCAGCGCGAGCCCGGCGACCAGCCCGGTCGCCAATGCCACAGCCACCACGGCGGCCACCGCCCATTCCACCTGGCGATCGTAGAGTCATTGTTAACCTAGAGAACGCCCAGATCAGGACGAAATACTCTCACTTCCGCAGAAGTTCACTCTTGAGTCCCGCGTCGTTCACCAGAATTCACCTCGGATCCGTCCCCCCGGCCTACCGTGGGCCGCGCACCGCTGACGACACCCGCCGGACCTCCGGCGGCCCCCCAACCCCAGGAAGTGACGATGCGCGACGAGTTCCGGGCCGACCTGCAGATTGTCAGCCAACTGCTGGTGGACATGGCCGAGGGGGTGCGCGCCGCCATGCACCGGGCGACCCGCGGCCTGCTGAAGGCCGACCGCGAGGCGTCGGAGGCCGTGATCGCGCGGGACGCCGAGATCGACGACCTCTACCGGCAGGTCGAGGAGCGGGTCTGTGACCTGCTGGCCCGGCAGGCGCCGGTCGCCTCCGACCTACGCGCCATGATCACCGCGCTGCACGTCGCCGCCGATCTGGAGCGGATGGGTGACCTCGCCGACCACGTCGCGAAGACGGCGCTGCGCCGGCACCCGTCGCCGGCGGTGCCGGCCGAGCTGCGGCCGGTCTTCACCGACATGGCCGCCATCGCCGACCGGATGGCCGAGAAGATCGGCAAGGTGCTGGCCAGCCCCGACGCCGACCTCGCCGCCGAACTGGACCGCGACGACGACGCCATGGACGACCTGCACAAGAGCCTCTTCGGCGTCCTGCTCGGCGAGGACTGGCCGTACGGGGTGGAGACGGCGATCGACGCGACCCTGCTCGGCCGCTTCTACGAGCGCTTCGCCGACCACGCGGTCAACGCCGGCGAGCACGTGGTGTACCTGATCACCGGAGAGGCGGCATCCGCGCCCAACTGATCCCGGCACGACGCAGGCCCCCGGAGATCCGGGGGCCTGCGTCGGGGAGCGTCAGCGGCCCTGGTTGGCGACCGCCGCGGCGGCCTGCTTGGCGGCCTCCGGGTCGAGGTACGTCCCGCCGAGGACCTGCGGACGCAGATCCGGCGAGAGGTCGTAGCGCAGCGGGATGCCGGTGGGGATGTTCAGCTTGGCGATGGCCTCGTCGCTGATCTGGTCCAGGTGCTTGACCAGGGCACGCAGCGAGTTGCCGTGCGCGGCGACCAGCACGGTACGGCCGGCCAGGATGTCCGGCACGATCGAGTCGTACCAGTACGGCAGCATCCGCTCCACGACGTCCTTGAGACACTCCGTGCGCGGCATCAGCTCGGTGGGTAGCAGCGCGTAGCGCGGGTCGCCCGCCTGCGAGAACTCGTCGTCGTCGGCGATCGGCGGCGGCGGCGTGTCGTACGAGCGGCGCCAGAGCATGAACTGCTCCTCGCCGTACTCGTCCAGGGTCTGCTTCTTGTTCTTGCCCTGCAGGGCGCCGTAGTGCCGCTCGTTGAGCCGCCACGACCGGCGCACCGCGATCCAGTGCCGGTCGGCGGCGCTCAGCGCCAGCTCGGCGGTACGGATCGCGCGTCGCAGCACGCTCGTGTGCACCACGTCCGGCAGCAGGCCGTGCTCGCGCAGCAGCTCACCGCCGCGGCGCGCCTCCGCCTCTCCCTTGGCGGTCAGGTCGACGTCGACCCAGCCGGTGAAGAGGTTCTTCGCGTTCCAGTCGCTCTCGCCGTGCCGCAGCAGGACCAGCGTCCCGACGGTGGGCCCTTCGCTCGCAGTCATGCTGGTCATCCTGCCGCACCGCACCGACGGACACGCGGGCGGTGGTGGTGACGACCACCACGTGGAAATACCGATGACCGGCGAAACCGCCCGGCACTAAGTTGTAAGGCGCTTCGACTGGATTGGTCATTACGTGAGCGGGGGCGCGGACGTGCGGACGGTACGGAACTGGTTCCGGGACACCACAGGCGGGCTGCCAAGGCCCTTCTGGTACCTCTGGACCGGCACGCTGGTCAACCGGCTCGGCTCGTTCGTCCTGGTCTTCCTCGCCATCTACCTGACCCGGGAGCGGGGCTTCTCGGACGCCCAGGCCGGTCTGGTGCTGGGCCTGTGGGGCGTCGGCGGCGCGGTCGGCACGACCGTGGGCGGTACCCTCGCCGACCGCTGGGGCCGCCGGCCCACGCTGCTCACCGCGCACCTCGGCGCGGCCACCATGATGCTCGCGCTCGGCCTGGCTCGTCCGCTCTGGGCCGTCGGGGTGGGCGCCCTGCTGCTCGGCATGTTCGCCGAGGCGGCCCGACCGGCTTTCGGCGCGATGATGGTCGACGTGGTGCCGGAGGCCGATCGGCTGCGGGCGTTCTCCCTGAACTACTGGGCGATCAACCTGGGCTTCGCCTGCGCCGCGGTGCTCGCCGGTTTCGCCGCCCAGGCCGGCTACCTGCTGCTCTTCGTGGTGGACGCGGCGACCACACTGGTCACCGCATTGATCATTTTTACCCGGGTCAGGGAGACCCGCCGGACCACCACCCCGGCCGTCGTCAGGGGTGCCTCCGCTCCCGCCGGGACCTGGCGGACCGTCCTCACCGACCGGGTCTTCCTGGGTTTCGTGGTGCTCAACCTGTTCGGTGCGCTGGTCTTCCTCCAGCACATCTCGATGCTGCCGATCACGATGGGCGAGTCCGGCCTGAGCCCGGCCACCTTCGGCTCGGTGATCGCGCTCAACGGCGTCCTGATCGTGGTCGGGCAGCTCTTCGTGCCCCGGCTGATCCGGGGGCGGAACCGGTCGCACGTGCTCGCCCTGGCCGCGGTGGTGATGGGTGTCGGCTTCGGGCTGACCACGTTCGCCGAGGCCGCCTGGTTCTACGGGCTCACGGTGCTGATCTGGACCGTCGGCGAGATGCTCAACTCGCCCTCCAACGCCACCCTGATCGCCGAACTCTCCCCCGACGAGCTGCGCGGCCGGTACCAGGGCATGTTCTCGCTCTCCTGGCAGGTCGCCGGAGCGGCGGCACCGGTGGTCGGCGGTCTGGTCCGGGAGCATGCGGGCAACGCGGCGCTCTGGCTGGGCTGCGCGGTGATCGGCGCACTGATGGGGGTCGCCCACCTGGTCTCCGGGCCGGCCCGGGAGCGGCGTGCCGCCCAGTTGCACCCGCCGGCGCAGCCGGTGGTCCCGGTCACCGCCATCCAGCCGCCGGCCCCTGCGGCGACCGAGGCCACGGTCACCGTGCCGGTCCCGGCCCCCTGAGGTACGCCACGGGCACCCCCCGTAGCCGACTCGCCCAAGGACCGACAATCTCCGCCGCGGTCGACTCCATGCGCCCGATGATCGACTTTCGCAGGATGGCGCAACCGCAGTACGGGCACGGGAACCGGAGACAGCCGCGGCGTGAGCACCAACGGCGAAGCGCCCACCGCGAACCGTGGTCGCGGTGGGCGCTTCGTACCGCCTGCCCGGCGGCGGCGGGCGACACTCACCCCCGTAAGCGTCGCCCGCTCGCGCCGCCGGTTCCCGGGTGGCACCGTCCCCCAACGGTGTGCTCCACCCGACTGGCGTCTCGCTCGGTGCACGGATCTGATCGATCCACCGCTCCCCCGAACGGTTCCGAACGTGACGCGGTGCAATAAAGTTAGTTCGCCCGGATTCTGGTTTCAACTCGGATCACTGTCTCGCCGGTCACAGCACCAGCTGTCCCGATCCAGTGGGGTTCATCCGGCGTAGCAGGTATGGTCGATCTGGCGGGTTTGTTCCGGGCTACGACGTGGTCAACAGGGTGTTCCCCCCGACCATTCCCCTAAACCTCAGCCGTCCTCCCGATCAGGTGACTCGGTGCGGAAGAAGTTGCTCTGCCGCCCGTCGCGCAGCTCCTCCTGGTAAATCAGGTTCAGCTTCCGCTCGTCGAACGTCCGGAACCAGTCGTCCCAGGTGATGACCTGCACCCGGCTGCTCTCCCGGTAGCCCGGGATCTCGAAGGTGAGCACCCCCGGCCGGCCGTTCCGCTCGGTGCCGGCGATGGTGGCCGGGCGGGCCCCCCGGGCTCGCGCCCAGTTCTGGATCACCTCGTGGTTCGTGGTGACCAGGCTGCGGCCGGGACGCTCGGGGCGGTCGGTCGGTGCGGTGATCAGCTGCGACGACCGTACCGACCGGGAGGTGCCAGCGCCGGTCCGCGCCTTCGCGGATGTCCCCTTCCCGGGCGTCGCCCTCGTCGCCGGCGCCGGCGCGGCCTTCGCCCGGGAAGCCGGCGCGGCCTTCGCCCGGGAAGCCGGCGCGGCCTTCGCCCGCGCGGACCTCGCGGGAGCCGCCTTCGCCCGGGAAGCGGCGGGGCCCTCGGCCCGCGCCGTCGTCGCCTTGCCGGCGATCGGGCTGCCCGTGCGCGCCGGGGCGCCCTTACGGGCAGCCGGGGCCGCCTTGCGGGCCGGGGCCGGCGCGGCCTTCGCCCGCCCCGACGCGGCGGCCCTGCCGGCGGTGCTCTTCCCTGCCGGCGCCCGTCCCGCCGGGCCGGTGGCGCGACGGGCGGCGCCACCAGAACTCCCCTCCGCCCGCAGCGTCCGCGCCAGCGTCTTCACCAACTCCGGCTTGCGCAGCGCGGAGATCCCCGCGACACCGCGACGCCGCAACTGGCCCCGGATGTCGTCCACCCGCATCCGGGAGATCTCCGACTCGGAGATCCCCGGGGTGTTCGGGGTCTGGTTGCCCTGCCTGGTCCTGGTCGCAGTTCCGCCGCGACCTGAGCTGTTCCGCTGAGCCATGGCACGCTCCTCGACAGTCCGTCCTCGGCCTGCGGCGGGTCCCTGTCTGCCGCACCGCAGCGGTGCGGCATACCCGTCAGGACCGGTCCGAACCTCCCGGGGACGGGGCGAACAGGTGCGCGAAGGCGTCGAGGTTGGCCGTCGACTCGCCCCGCTTGACCCGCCACTCCCACTCCCGGCGGATCGCGCTGCCGAAGCCGATCTCCAGCATGGTGTCGAAGGACTCGTCGGCGTACGTGAGCACCGCGCCGAGCAGCCGGTCCAGCTCGTCCGCGTCGACGCCGGCCGGATTGACCCGCCCGGTCAGGTACACGTCGCCCGCCGCGTCGATGGAGAACGACACGCCGTACATCCGGGCGTTGCGCTGCAACAGCCAGGCCCACAGCTCCTCGCGCCGCTCGTCGGGCTGGCGCATCACGAACGCCTCGATCCGCAACGCGTGCTCGCCGACGATCAGGTTGCAGATCGTCTTGAGCTTGTGGGCACCCGGCAGGGTGACGGCGTACGAGTTCTCGCCGGTCGACTCCCAGTCCAGCTCCCGTTCAGCGCAGACGGACTCGATCAGGACAGCCAGGTCGCTCTTCGCGCTCATCGCACCCACTCTACGGTCGACCGGACAGGCACACCGGACGGCGACCGACAGCACAGATCACCACGAGCAGGACATGGCCGCGTTTCCGGCCAGCCGGGCCGCCAGCCGGCTACGGTGCTCGGCAATCGCCTCCCCGTACACGGCGAGCAGCCCCGACACCGTCCGCTGCCAGGAGAAGTTGCGGGCGTGCCCGACCGCCCCGGCGCCCAGGGTGACCCGACGTGGCCCGTCGGGCAGCAGGCGGCCGAGGGCACCGGCCCAGTCGACGGGGTCGTGCCCGTCCACCAGCATCCCGCTGACCCCGTCCCGGACCGCGGTGACCAGGCCACCCACGGCGGCGGCCACCACCGGCGTGCCGCACGCCTGCGCTTCCAGGGCGACCAGCCCGAACGACTCGTTGTACGAGGGCACCGCGACCAGATCCGCCGCCCGATACAGGGCGGGCAGGTCCTCGCCGGTCTGCGGCGGCAGGAACCGCACCCGGTCGGCGACGCCGAGCGAGGCGGCCAGCTCGATCAGCGCGGTGGGTCGTTCCAGACCGCTGCCGCTCGGACCGCCGCAGATCACCACGGTCAGCTCGTCGGCCAGGGCGGGATCCCGCTCGCGCAGTGCGGCGACGGCCCGGATCAGCACGTCGGGAGCCTTGAGCGGCTGGATCCGGCCGACGAACGCCACCACGTACCCCGCGGTGGGCAGCCCCAGCCGACGGCGGGCGGCGTGCGTGGCGACCCGCCGGTTCCCGGCGGCCGGACAGAACCGGTCCAGGTCGACGCCGGGCTCCACCACCGCGACCCGGCCCGGGTCGGCTTCGTACCGGCCGATCAGGTCACCCGCCTCGACCCGGGTGTTGGCGACCAGCCGGTCGGCCTCGGCGACCACCTGCTCCTCGCCGATCACCCGGGCCTTCGGCTCGGGACGGTCACCGGCGGCGAGCTGGGCATTCTTGACCTTGGCCAGGGTGTGCGCGGTGTGCACCAGCGGCACTCCCCAGCGCTCCTTGGCCAGCCAGCCGACCTGGCCGGAGAGCCAGTAGTGCGAGTGGATCAGGTCGTAGTGGCCCGGCGGACGGGCCGCCTCGGCGCGCAGTACCCCGGCGGTGAAGGCGCAGAGCTGGCCGGGCAGCTCCTCCTTGGTCAGCCCTTCGAGCGGGCCGGCGGTGACGTGCCGGACGTGTACGCCGGGCGCCATCTCGACCACCGGGGGCAGGTCGCCGGAGGTGGCCCGGGTGAAGATCTCCACCTCGACGTCCGCCTGGGCGAGCCGCCGGGCGACCTCCAGGATGTAGACGTTCATTCCCCCGGCGTCGCCGGTGCCCGGCTGGTGCAGCGGCGAGGTGTGCACCGACACGGTGGCGATCCGGCGGGGGCGGGGCCACGGCAGGGCACCTCGCTGACGACCGACACCGGTGTGCAACTTCGCCACGTCCGCTCCCTCTGCCACGGTTGATGCCGTCCCGCACGACCGGCGCTCCTCGGTCAACCGCCACGCCGGATGCCATCTTCCCGATCCCGGTCCGGAAACACGGCGGGGCCGTCCACCGGCGTGACCGACCTCATCCACCGGCCCGCCCACCGCCCCGACCGGCGGGGCGGAGAATGGCGGTATGACCCCTGTCGCGATCGTCACCGGGGCGTCCAGCGGGATCGGCGCGGCCACCGCCCGCCGGCTGGCCGCCGAGGGTTTTCACGTGCTGGCCGCCGCGCGGCGTACCGACCGGTTGGCCGACCTGGTCGCCACGATCGAGGGCGCCGGAGGCAGCGCCACCGCCGTCGGGTGCGACGTCACCGCGGACGCGTCCGTCGCCGGGTTGGCCGCCGCCGCGCAGGCCGCGCCCGGCCCGGTCACCCTGCTGGTGAACAACGCCGGCGGCGCACGCGGGCTCGACCCGGTGGAGGCCGGTTCGGTCGCCGACTGGCAGTGGATGTACGACGTCAACGTGCTCGGCACGCTGCGGGTCACCCAGGCCCTGCTGCCCGCGCTGGAGGCGTCCGGCCGCGGCACCATCGTGATCGTCTCCTCCACCGCCGGCCACGTCGTCTACGAGGGCGGCGGCGGCTACAGCGCGGCCAAGCACGCGCAGACCGCCGTCGCCGGAACGCTCCGGCTGGAGCTGTGCGGGCGGCCGGTCCGGGTCGTCGAGATCGACCCCGGCATGGTGAAGACCGAGGAGTTCGGCCTGAACCGCTTCGACGGGGACGCGGATCGGGCCGCCGCCACCTACGCCGGGGTGGCCGAACCGCTGGTCGCCGAGGACGTGGCCGACTGCATCGCCTGGTGCGCGACCCGCCCGCAGCACGTCAACGTGGACCGTCTCGTCGTCCGCCCGCTGGCCCAGGCCGCCCAACACAAGGTGCACCGGGCCGTGCAGCGCGAGGAGTGAGCCGACCTTGCGAGCCCCGCAGCGCGACCAAAGCCGGACCATGAAGCGCGAGGAGTGAGCCGATGGTGCGAGCCCCGCAGCGCGACCAAAGCCGGACCGGGTGAGCGCGGGCCAGTCGGCGGTCCGGCCGCTCGGGGTGGTCACCCGCGGGACGACCAACCCGAACCGGCTCCGGCGGGTGGACAACTGGATCGTCGCGTACTGCGGCGACCGGCTCCGGTCGGCCGCCGACCCGCTGGTGGTCGACCTGGGCTACGGCGCGACCCCTGTTACCGCCGTCGAGCTGCGGGCCCGGCTCGCCGCCCGGGCCCGTCCGGACGTGCGGGTGGTCGGGCTGGAGATCGACCCGGTACGCGTGGCCGCCGCCGCGCCCGCGGCGGAACCACCCTGGCTCACCTTCACCCGGGGCGGTTTCGAGCTGGCCGGGTTCCGTCCGGTGCTGGTCCGGGCGTTCAACGTGTTGCGCCAGTACGACGAGAGCGAGGTGGCCGACGCCTGGCGTACGGTGACCCGGCGGCTCGCCCCGGGCGGGGCGCTGGTCGAGGGGACCTGCGACGAGTTGGGCCGGATCGGCAGCTGGGTGCTGGTCGACGCCGGCGGGCCGCGCACCCTGACCCTGGCCGCCCGGCTGGCCGGCTTGGAGAGCCCGGCCCAGCTCGCCGAGCGGCTACCCAAGGCGCTGATCCACCGCAACGTCCCGGGCGAGCGGATCCACGACCTGATCCGCGCCCTGGACGACGCCTGGCGGGCAGCCGCCGGCTACGCTCCGTTCGGCCCCCGGCAGCGCTGGGTGCAGGCGGTGCAGGCGGTCCGCGACGCCGGCTGGCCGGTCCACGGCCGTCCCCGGCACTGGCGCCGAGGCGAGGTCACCCTCCCCTGGACCGCCGTGACT
>NZ_SMJY01000169.1:0-14023 GCF_004348355.1 Micromonospora sp. KC721
GACCCGCTCGGCGGGCGGCGGAGGGGGCGGCGGCGTGCCGTCGCCGAAGGGCCGCCCGCCGAGTTTCTCCCGGCCGTGCGGGGTGAGCCAGTTCGCCAGGTCGGGGCCGACCGGCACCACGCCGGTCGGGTTGATGTCCCGGTGCACCTCGTAGTAGTGCCGCTTGATGTGGTCGAAGTCGACGGTGTCCCCGAAGCCGGGGGTGGTGAACAGGTCCCGCGCGTACGCCCACAGCACCGGCATCTCGGACAGCTTCTGCCGGTTGCACTTGAAGTGGCCGTGGTAGACCGGGTCGAAACGGACCAGGGTGGTGAACAGTCGCACGTCCGCCTCGGTGATCGTGTCGCCGACCAGGTACCGCTGCCCGGACAACCGCTCGGTCAACCAGTCCAGCCGCTCGAAGAGCCGGTGGTACGCCTGCTCGTACGCGTCCTGGCTGCCGGCGAAGCCGCACCGGTAGACGCCGTTGTTCACGTCGGCGAAGACCACCGCGTTGACCTCGTCGACGTCCTCGCGCAGGTGCTCGGGGTAGAGCTGCGGCGCGCCCTTGCGGTGGTACGCCGTCCACTCGGTCGACAGGTCCAGGCTCATCTGCGCGTAGTCGTTGGTGACCACCTGCCCGGTCGGCACGTCCACCAGCGCCGGCACGGTGATCCCCCGCTCGTAGCCGGGGAACCGCGCGAAGTACGCCTCCTGAAGACGCTCGATGCCCAGCACCGGGTCGCGCCCGTCCGGGTCCAGGTCGAAGGTCCAGCTCCGGGCGTCGTGGGTCGGACCGGCCACCGCCATCGAGATGACGTCCTCCAACCCGAGCAGCCGCCGGACGATGATCAACCGGTTGGCCCACGGGCAGGCGCGGCTGACCGCCAACCGGTACCGGCCGGGCTCCACCGGCCAGCCGTCGCGGCCGTCGGTGGTGATCCGGGTGGCGATGTAGCGCTGGTCCCGGGTGAACTCGCCACCCGGCTCGACGTACTTCCCGCCGGTCGTCTCGCCCACGTCGCCCCCTGGTGTCCCGCCTGCCGTCGCCTCCTCATCTTCGCCGATCACCGGCCGGTCGGCTCGGCGAGCGGGCTGGATCACGCCGCGGGCTGGTGGCCCGGCTCAGCGGCCCCGGGGCGTGATCCGGGCCAGCGGAATGTCCATTTCCCACGGCTCGGGCAGCAGGATGCCGTCGGTCATCCGCGCCTGCTCGACGTAGATCTGCTTGACCGGGTCGAGCTTGTGGGCGTGCACGACGATTCCCGCCTCGGTCTCGACCCGCCAGAAGTACGGGATGTCCGCCTCGGCGTACAGCGCGGGCTTGAGGACCCGGTCAATGCTGCGCGAGCCCTCGGAGACGATCTCGACCACCAGCAGGACCTCGTTCGGCCGGTACTGCGACGGGTTGCGCACCGACGCGTCCAGCTCGGTGACCAGCAGATCGGGGATGAAGGACCGTCGGCGGGAGATTCGTACCTCGACGCCCTGGGTGACGTCGAGGTCGGCGGGGCAGGTCTCCTCCAGAGCGGCCATCAGGCGGCCGGCGATGGACTGGTGGAGTCGCGTGGGGGAGGGCGACATCAGCAGGTTTCCGTCCAGGAGCTCGGGACGGCGGCGGCCGTCGTCGGGCAGGCGGTCGAGGTCGTCGGTCGTCCACTCACCCGGCGGCGGAAACTCGTCGTGCATAGCGGCGGTCATCGACCGGTCCTTCCCGGTGTGTCGTTCTCCCGTGCTCACGATAACGCCGGGAAGGGCCGGGTGGTGGTCGCGCGCGCCGGGGCCACAGGGCAGGATGAGCGGCATGAGCGAGCGCAGCGGTCTTCCCGGCACGGGGCTGGTGAAGGGCCTGGCGGTCACCCTGAAGACGATGACCAGCCGGTCGACCACCCAGCAGTACCCGGACGTCGCACCCGAGCTGCCACCCCGCTCCCGGGGCGTGATCGCGCTGCTGGCGGAGAACTGCACGGTCTGCATGCTCTGCGCCCGGGAGTGCCCGGACTGGTGCATCTACATCGACTCCCACAAGGAGGAGGTGGCGGTGCCCGGGGCCGCCCGCCCCCGCCAGCGCAACGTGCTCGACAAGTTCGACATCGACTTCTCGCTCTGCATGTACTGCGGCATCTGCGTCGAGGTCTGCCCGTTCGACGCGCTCTACTGGTCGCCGGAGTTCGAGTACGCCGAGTACGACATCAAGGACCTGCTGCACGACAAGGACCACCTCGGCGAGTGGATGGGCACCGTCCCGCCGCCGCCCGCGCACGACCGCAACGGCGAGCCGGCCAAGGAGGAGGCCACCGCCGCGCGCAAGGCCGCGGCCCCCAGCAGCCCTCCCGCCGGGGTACGCCCCGAGCCGGGCCCCGCCGCCGACCCGGGTACGACCTGATGACCGGGGCGGACGTGCTGCTGCTCGCCCTCGGCGCGGTGGCGGTCGGCGCGGGGGTGCTCGTGGTCGCGACGAAGCACCTGGTCCGGGCCGGCCTCTACCTGGTGGTCTGCCTGGGCGCGCTGGCCGGCGACTACCTGGTGCTCACCGCAGAGCTGGTGGCCTGGGTGCAGGTGCTGATCTACGTCGGCGCGGTGGTGGTGCTGCTGCTGTTCGCGGTGATGCTGACCCGCGCCCCGATCGGCGCCTCCGACGACCTGGACCGTCCCGGCTGGCCCGCCGCTCTCATCGGCGGTGGCGCCGGGCTGGGGTTGGCCGTGCTGCTGGTGGACGCGTTCCGCTGGTCCCGGGTGGAGCTGCCCGCCGCCGGCACCGCCGAACGCCTCGGCGAGCAGGTGTTCCGCGCCTGGGTGCTGCCGTTCGAGGTGCTGTCGGTGCTGCTGCTGGCCGCCCTGGTGGGGGCGATCGTGCTCTCCCGTCCCGACATCGGCCGCCGCCCCGACGCCACGTCCGGCGGTCCGGTCCGGGACGCCGCGACGCCGGCCGGCCGGGTCGCCGACGAGGGCGGTCGCGGGTGAGGCCGGTCATCCCGTACCTCACCGCCGCGTTCCTGTTCGGCCTCGGCGTGTACGGCGTGCTGCGCCGGCGCAACGCGGTGCTGGTGCTGATGGCGGTCGAGTTGATGCTCAACGCCGTCAACCTGGTGCTGGTCACCGCGGACACCACCGCGCGGGCTGTGTTGCCACACGGCGGGCAGGTCTTCGCGCTGTTCGTGATCGTGCTGGCCGCCGCCGAGATCGGCGTCGGTCTGGCCATCGTGCTCCAGCTCTACCGGATGCGCGCCAGTGTGGCGGTCGACGAGGTCCCGCTGGCCGAGCCACCGGCACCGGTCCCCGCCGCCGGGCCGGGTGCCCGGGCGGCAGCGGCGCACGGTGGCGCCGGTGTAGACGGTCCGGGCACGGACGCCGACCGGACGGAGGAGCGACGGTGACCGGGCTGCTCGGGGTCGCGCTGCCGACCGTACCGCTGGTCGCGGGACTGGCCGGGTTGCTGCTGCCGGCGTCGCCGAAGGGCGCGACCACCGGGCAGGACCGGGCCCGGCGGGTGGCGATCGGCCTGGGTGTGGCGGGCGCGGCCGGCGCGCTGGTGGTCGCGCTGGCCCTGCTGGCCCGGGTCGGCGACCCGGTGGAGACCTCGACCACCTGGATCGACCTGGGTGGCCTGCGGGTCACCCTGGGTGTCCGGCTGGACGGGGTGGCCGTGCTGGTCGCGGTGGCGGTGGCGGCGGTCGCCCTGGCCGTGCAGGTGTACTCGACCGCCTACCTGCGCCGGGGGCCGCACGACGACGTCGAGGTGGACCACCGCTACCCGCCGTACGCGGCACAGATCAGCCTCTTCACCGCCGCGATGCTGCTGGTGGTGGTCGCCGGTGACCTGATCCTGCTGCTGGTCGGCTGGGAGGTGATGGGGCTCTGCTCCTACCTGCTCATCGCGCACGACCGGCGGCTGCCCGAGGCGCCGGCCGCCGCGATGAAGGCGTTCCTGGTGACCCGGGTGGGGGACGTCGGTTTCCTGCTCGGCATCGCGTTGCTCGGCGTTTCGGCGGGCAGTTTCCGGATCGCCGACGTGCTCGCCCACGACCACGCCACCGGCCCGCTCACCGTCGCCTGCCTGCTGCTGCTCGCCGGGGTGGCCGGCAAGAGCGCGCAGTTCCCGCTGCACACCTGGCTGCCCGACGCGATGGCCGGCCCCACCCCGATCTCCGCGCTGATCCACGCGGCCACCATGGTCGCCGCCGGCGTGTACGCGGTCGCCCGGCTCTTCCCGCTGTTCGAGGCGGCTCCGGTGGCGCTGGCCGTGCTCGGTGTGCTGGGCGCGACGACCCTGCTGCTGGGCGCGCTCGCGGCCACCGCGCAGGACGACCTCAAACGGGTGCTCGCCTGGTCGACGGTCTCCCAGATCGGGTACATGACCGGGGCGCTCGCCGTCGGTGCGCCGGTCGCCGCGCTGTTCCACCTGCTCACCCACGCCGCCTTCAAGGCGCTGCTCTTCCTCGCCGCCGGTGCGGTGATCCACGCCGTGGGCACCACCCTGATGTCCCGGATGGGCGGGTTGCGCCGGGACATGCCCGTCACCTTCTGGTGCACGGCGGTCGGGCTCGGCGCGCTGGCCGGGGTGCCGCCGCTGTCCGGCTTCTGGAGCAAGGACGGCGTGCTGGCGGTGGCGCAGGCCGCCGCGCTGGACGGCGCCGGGCCCGCCCCGGCCTGGGTGGGCTGGCTGGTCTGGCTGGCCGGGCTGCTCGGGGTGGTGGTCACCGCCTGGTACGCCACCCGCCTGCTGCTGCGTACCTTCCTCGGCGAGCGCCGGCTGCCGCTGCTGCGTCCGCACGATCCGACGGCGGCGATGCGCTGGCCGGTGCTGCTGCTGGCCGTGGCGGCGGCGCTGCTGGGGCTGGCCGGCTTCGTCCAGCCCTTCGCCGACCGGTTGCTCTTCCCGGTGGTGCCGACGGTGCCGCCGGACGACGTGCTGCTCGTGCACGTCGGTCCGGAACTGGTGCTGCCCACCGTGCTGCTGCTGGTCGGGGCGGCGCTGGCCTGGGCCGGCTGGCGACGGGCGCCGGCAGGTGACCCGGCGACCGTGCTGGGCCCGCTGCGGCCGGTGTTCGCCCGCGCGTTCCGGCTCGACGACGTCCAGCACGCCCTGGTCGTACGACCGGTCACCGCTCTGGCCCGGCTGGCGCGTACCGGGGACGAGGTCGGGGTGGACGGGCTGGTGGAGGCCACCGGACGCGCGGCGCGCGGCCTCGGTGGCGTACTCGCCGCGGGGCACCGGGCGGCACTGCCTCGCGCGGCAGGCGCGGTGCTCGCCGGAGCCCTGCTGATCGGCCTCGCGGCCGTCCTGATCGGTGGTTCGCCATGACCGTTTCGCGAGCCGCGCAGTCGCGAGCCGAGGGGAAACCGTGAGTTTCGGAGAGTTCCTGCTGGTCGCGGTGTTGGCGCTGCCGGCGGTCGGGGCGGTGCTGGTGGCGGCGACCCCCCGGGACCGGGCCGCCCGGCTGGTCGGTACGGCGGTCGCCGGACTGACCCTGGTCGCCGCGGTGCTGCTGGCCGTCGGCGACCGTGGCTGGGTCGGCTACGGCCCGGCGCCGGCGGTGCTGCCCTGGCACCGGCTCGACCTGCCCTGGGTGCCGGGCCTCGACCTGCGCTTCCATCTCGGGGTGGACGGCCTCTCCTGGCCGCTGGTGGTGCTGACCGCGCTGCTCACCGTGCTCTGCTGCGGCTACACCGTCTGGCGGGTGCCGGCGGGCGGCAGTGGCCGGGCCCTGGTGGCGTTGCTGCTGGTGGTCGAGGTCGGCATCCTCGGTACGTTCCTCGCCCTGGATCTGGTGCTGTTCTTCGTCTTCTTCGAGGTCGTCCTGCTGCCGATGTACGCGATCATCGCCGGTTGGGGCGGCGACGAGCGGCGGCGGGCGGCCCGTAGGTTCGCGCTCTACACCCTGCTCGGTTCCGTGTTGCTGCTCGTCGGCGTCTTCGTGGTGGTCGCCGACGCCGGGACCGCCGACGTGGTGGCCCTCACCGGTGGCACGGGCCTGTCCCGGGGCACCCAACTGGCCGCGTTCACCCTGCTGGCGCTCGCCTTCGCGGTGAAGAGCCCACTCTGGCCGCTGCACTCCTGGCTGCCCGACGCGCACACCCAGGCCCCCACCGTGGGCAGTGTCATCCTCGCCGGGGTGCTGCTCAAGATGGGCACGTACGGTCTGGTGCGGATGGCGGTCGGGGTGGCGCCGGAGGGGGCGCGGTGGGCTGCCCCGGTGCTCGGCGTGCTCGCCGTCGCCGCGATCATCGTCGGTTCGCTGGTCTGCCTCGCCCAGGACGACCTGAAGCGGCTCATCGCGTATTCCAGCGTCGGGCACATGGGTTTCGTGCTGCTCGGGGTGGCCACGCTGACCGCTACCGGCATCCAGGCCGCGCTGATCGGCAACATCGCGCACGGCGTGATCACCGGCCTGCTCTTCTTCCTCGCCGGCGCGATCAAGGACCGCACCGGCACCGGCTCGCTGGCCGAACTGTCCGGGCTGCGGGAGACCGCGCCCCGGCTCGCCGGGCTGCTCGGCTTCGCGGCGGTCGCCTCGTTGGGCCTGCCCGGGCTGGCCGGTTTCTGGGGGGAGGCGTTCGCCGTCGTCGCCGCCGTCCAACGCGGTGGTGGGCTCTGGACCACGCTGGCCGTCCTGGCCGCGATCGGCGGCGCGCTCACCGCCGCGTACTTTCTGCGGCTGCTGCGGCAGGTCACCCACGGGCGGCCCACCCCGGCGGTGGCCCGGGTCGCCCCCGGCCTGGCCGGGGCGGAGGTGGCCGCCTGGACGCCGCTGGTGCTGCTGGCCCTGGCGGTGGGGCTGGTACCGGCACTGGTGCTCGGCTACGCCACCGCTCCGGTGGACGCCCTGACAGCGGTGCTCCCATGAGCGCGGGCGGTGGCCCGGTGGAGGTGCGGCGGAAGTGGGCGGCATGAGTCTGGTGCAGAGCGTCGACAACGTGGCGCTGCTGCCGGCGTACCTGGCGGCCGGCACCGCCGTCCTGGTGCTCCTGGCCGACCTGCTGCTGGCCCGGGCGGGCGCGACCGTGGCGGTGGCCGCCGCGGGCGCGATCGCCACGATGGCCGGCGCGGCGGCGGTGGGCGCGGTGGGAACCCGGCGCACCTTCTGCGTCGGGGCCGACTGCTCCTGGGTGTTCGACGCTCGCGCGGCCCTGGTCGCTGCCGTTTTCGGTCTGCTCACCCTCGGGGTGCTCGGGCTCTCCGGGCCGCTGCTGGGCGCCGGCCCGACCCCGGTGGGGGAGTACTGCTTCCTGCTCGCCTGCTCGATGACCGGCGGTGTGGTGCTCGGCGCGGCCGGTGACCTGATCACCCTGATCGTCGCGTTGGAGACCCTCACCCTGCCGCTGTACGTCCTGGTCGGGCTGCGTCGGGGCAGCCTCGCCAGCGCCGAGGCGGCGGTCACCTTCTTCGTGGTCAGCGTGGTGGCGACCACGCTGACCCTGCTCGGCGCGGCGCTGTTGTACGCGGTCACCGGCGCTCTGCACCTCGACCGGCTCGGTGCGCTGCTCGGCGCCGCCGGCGACCTGCCGTTGACGACCGCCGCGGTCGCGCTGGTGGTGGCTGGGCTCGGCTTCAAGGTGGCGGCGGTGCCGTTCCACGCCTGGGCCCCGGCCACCTACGACGGCGCACCGCTGCCGGTGGCGGCGTACCTCTCCACCGCCTCGAAACTCGGTGGGGTGGTCGCGCTGCTCGCCGTGGTGCAGCGGGCGTTGCCGGCCGACGTCACCGGCCCGGTGCTCGCCGGGCTGGCCGTGCTCACCATGACCGTCGGCAACCTGGTGGCGCTGCGCCAGCGGCGTACCGTCCGGTTGCTGGCCTGGTCGTCGGTGGCTCAGGCCGGCTACATCCTGGCGCCGCTGGGCGCGCTGGCGCTGGCCACCGGCCGCACCGCGGACGCCCGTGCCACCGCGTACGCGGCGGTGGTCGCGTACGCGGTCTTCTTCGTGGCGCTGGAACTGGTCGCGTTCGCGGCGCTGGTGGCGTTGCGGCCGGTGGGCACGGACGGCGGCACGCTCGACGACCTGCGCGGCGCGGCCCGCCGGCAGCCCTGGATCGGTGCGGCGTTCGCACTGGCGCTGACCGGTCTGGCCGGGCTGCCACCGGGCCTGGCCGGCCTCTTCGCCAAGGTGACAGTGGTCCGTTCGGTGCTGGACGGCGGCGCGGGCTGGCTGGCCCTGGTGGTGGCGGTCAACGCGGTGGTTGGTCTCGCGTACTACCTGCGTCTCACCGCCGTCCTCTACGCCGACGCCGACGCCGCCGTCCCGGCCGGCCGACCGCCCTGGCCGGTGAGCGCGGCGTTGGCGGTCGCGACCGCCGTGACCGTGGTGCTCGGCTTCGCTCCCCAACTGGTCCTGGCCCTCGCCGCCGGCTGACCACTGCCCCACAGGCGGTGGCCGCGCTCCCAGCGGGCGCACAGGATGCTCCAGGCAACTCCCAGTCATGAGCAGGATGGTTGCGGGGTACCGGTGATGTTGTACGGGTCGGCGGGTCCCGCGACCCGCGCACCGAAGGAGTGACCGTGCATCACAACCGTCTGAAGACCGCCGCGCTGCTCGGCCTGCTCACCTCGCTGATCCTGGCGGTGGGCTACTGGTTCGGCGGCAGCGGTGGTCTGGTCATCGCCGTCATCGTCTCGCTGCTGATGAACGGCATCACCTACTTCTACTCCGACAAGCTCGCGCTGCGGTCGATGCGGGCGCAACCGGTCAGCGAGGCGGAATTCCCCGAGCTGTACCGGATGGTCCGGGAGTTGGCTACCGAGGCACGGCAACCGATGCCTCGGCTGTACGTCAGCCCCACCTCGCAGCCCAACGCGTTCGCCACCGGGCGTAACCCGCAGAACGCGGCGGTGTGCGTGACACAGGGGATCACCGAGATCCTGGACCACCGCGAGCTGCGCGGCGTGATCGGCCACGAGCTGTCGCACGTCTACAACCGGGACATCCTGATCTCCAGTGTGGCGGCGGGTTTGGCCGGCATCATCACCATGCTGGCCAACATCGCCTGGTTCATCCCGTTGGGTGGCGGCGACGACGAGGACGCCCCGAACCCTGCGGTGTTGCTGCTCACGCTGATCCTCGGGCCGATCGCGGCCACCCTGATCCAGTTGGCGATCAGCCGCAGCCGCGAGTTCCAGGCCGACGCCTCCGGTGCCCAGCTGACCCGGGACCCGCTGGCCCTGGCCAGCGCGCTCCGGAAGATCCACATGGGTACGCAGATGCGTCCGCTGCCCGTGCAGGGCCAGCTGACCAGCACCGCCCACCTGATGATCGACAACCCGTTCAAGCGGGGTGGGGGCATCGCGGCGCTCTTCTCCACCCACCCCCGGATGGAGGAGCGGGTCGCCCGGCTGGAGCAGATGGCCGTCAACAGCGGCCCGGTGCGGTTCCAGCGCTGACCCCGTAGAACCCGAATCCGCCCGGGGCCGGTTCGCCGGCCCCGGCGGATCGCGCTGCGCACAGGCGCATACCGGCATAATCGGTTCCCGGCGGCGGCACCCCGGCGTTAGGGTCGGCACGGCTTCTCACCCATAACCCCCTTCCGGAGGTCGGCCGTGGTCGCACTGCGCCAGTACCTGGGCGTCTGGCGGATTCCCGGTGCGCCGGTGCTGCTGCTCCTCGGCATCCTCGGGCGGCTCGGGATCGGCATGACGCCACTGGCGCTGCTGCTGGTGGTGGAGCAGGTGACCGGCCGCTACTCGCTGGCCGCCGTCGCCGGCGGCTGCTACGCCCTCTCCGGGGCCGCGTTCAGCCCGGTCGCCGGCCGGATCGCCGACCGGCTCGGCCCGACCCCGGTCCTGCTGACCACCGCCGTGGCCCACCCGCTCGCCCTCGCCGGGCTGCTCTGGGCCAGCCGCGCCGACCGGGGCAACATCGCGATCTACCTCGCCGCCGGTCTGGCCGGCGCCACGTACCCGCCGCTGACCGCGGCGCTGCGGGGCGCCTGGAACGACCTCACCGACCCGGCCTCCGGCCGGTACCACCTGCGCAACACGGCGCTCGCCGCGGAGACCACGCTCTTCGAGCTCGTCTTCGTGCTCGGTCCCCTGCTGGTGGCCGGTTTCGTGCTGGTCGCCGACGCCGCCGCCGCGCTCGTCGGCGCCGCCGTGGTCACCCTGGTCGGCACCACGGCGGTGGCACTCGGGCAGGTAATGCGTGGCTGGCGGCCACATCCGCGTGAACACCACGCCCGAGGGCTCGGCCCGCTCCGGGTCGGCGGCTTCCCCGCCCTGCTGGTCTGCGTCGCCGGCCTCGGCATCGCGTTCGGAGCGGCCGGCGTGACGGTGCCGGCCTTCGCCGCCGACCGGTCCACCGGCGGCGACCCGGAGAGCCTCGCCGGCCTGCTGCTGGCCGTCTG
Organism: Micromonospora sp. KC721; assembly: GCF_004348355.1. Taxonomy (NCBI): domain Bacteria; kingdom Bacillati; phylum Actinomycetota; class Actinomycetes; order Micromonosporales; family Micromonosporaceae; genus Micromonospora; species Micromonospora sp. KC721. The sequence continues at coordinate 10,316 of NZ_SMJY01000169.1, forward strand.
GGGCGTCGGCAGCGCCCTCGGTGGCCTCTGGTTCGGCCTGCGCGAGCCGTCAACCGCCATGACCCGACAGTTCGCCTGGCTGCTCGGCGCAGTGGCCGGCAGCTTCGCGGTCTTCGCGGTGATGCCCACCCCACTGGCGCTCGGCATTGCCCTGGTGGTCGGTGGGGCCACCATCGCGCCCGCACTCACCCTGGAGAACACCCTGGTCGGGCGGATCGCCCCGACGAGCATGCTGAACGAGGCGTACACCTGGGTCGTCACCATGTCGGTCGCGGCTAGCGCCGCGGGCGGTGCCGTCGCCGGACTGATCGTCGACCACGGCGGCGGGACGACCTGGGCGTTCCTGTTCGCCGGGGCGGCGGTCGCCGTCGGGGCCGGGGTCGCCGCCCTGCCGGCCGGGCCGATCGTCCGAGCGGAGGCCACCGCGGTACGCGTCGAGCAACCGGTTGCGGTCTGACCGGTTTCTGGCCTGCCTTGCTGGGGTCGGGGTAGCCGTCAGGTGTGCGGGTCGGGGTGACGGGTACCCCGGCGATCATGTTCCTCTTCTTCTCGAACCGGATCGGCTGCCTCGGTTCGATCCTGGTGAGCGCGATCCTGACCGTGCTGCTGTTGCTGATCTTCTCGCGCTGAGCGGAGCGCGCGCCGCTGGGTCCGCCCGCCGACCGGCCCGTGGAGCCGGCCGGCGGTCGGGGCTTACCGGTAGTTGGTGAACTGGAGGGCGACGCCGAAGTCCTCACCCTTGAGCAGGGTGATGACGGCCTGGAGGTCGTCCTTCTTCTTGCCGGTGACCCGCAGCTGGTCGCCCTGGATCTGGGCCTGTACGCCCTTGGGGCCTTCGTCGCGGATCTTCTTGCTGATCGCCTTGGCCTTGTCGGAGTCGATGCCCTGGATTACCTTGGCGTCGATCTTGAAAATCTTCCCCGAGGCGCGGGGGTCGCCGGCGTCCAGCGACTTCAGCGAGATGTTCCGCTTCACCAGCTTCTCCTTGAAGACCTCCAGGGCGGCCCGGACCCGCTCCTCGGTCTCTGCCTGGAGGCTGATGCCCTCCTCACCCGACCAGGAGATCTCGGCGCCGGTGCCCCGGAAGTCGAACCGCGTCGCGAGCTCCTTCTCCGCCTGACGGAGGGCGTTGTCGACCTCCTGGCGGTCGACCTTGCTCACGATGTCGAACGACGGGTTCGCTGCCATGCTCATGCTCCTGCTGTCCGGCGGTCTGTGCTCGTATGTCCCCCGCTGAGCAGCGGTGCGACCCCCTGACGGTACCCGGTTGCGACGTACCCGGGGGCGACCGCTATCCTTGGCTCCGCTGCCGCGCGACGCGCGGTGGCACGCCCTGGCGGGTTGCCCGAGCGGCCAATGGGAGCGGACTGTAAATCCGTCGCGAAAGCTACAGAGGTTCGAATCCTCTACCCGCCACCAGGGAACGGCAAGGCCCTTGACCTGCGGAAACGCTAGTCAAGGGCCTTAGTCGTCTTCTGTCGCTGTTGACCGCCATTGCACCTGATCGACCCACCGATCGGGCACGTATCGGGCACGCGAGGGGGCTAACGTCATGGGTGAGCTTGAGGAGCTGTGCTCACGATCGCGCGACACCTCGAACTCGACTGGCAGTACGTCGAGCGTGTCGAGGCGTGGAATACCGAACGCATTACCGATGTCCGCTCGGCTGGCCGTAGAGCTGGGCGTCGGATCGGCTACAAGATCGCCACTTTCCAGTCTCACGCGGACGATGACGGCAGGGTCGTCGTAATCGTTGCGGTGCGGGAGCCGCCGAACGCCGAGGAGCGCTGCCGGATGACGGACCGGGGGATGCTGCTCATAAATGACTTCTGGTCGAAGCTGCTGCCGGGCGACGACCGCGAGCCGTAGCAGCGTCAGTTTGGAAAAGCGTGATCCACCGTCCGTGACGCCTGGAACGCCTACTCGCATCGGTCATGGTGCTGGCCGCTCGGGCCGCCGATGACCGCTCGGGCTCGTGGCTACTGGCCCACGAATGGCCATCTGGAGCTATCGCTTCACAGCCCTCTCAGCCTATTGCGGCATGATCGCTACACGTCAGCGATCAACCCGTCATCGGTTCCCGAAGCCGTCGGTAGCTATGTCAACGGGCTGGATGTCACCGGTGCCCGCCGGATGCTGTTCATCAGCGGCCAGATTCCGCAGGACCGTCAGGGTCAGGTTCCTGAAGACATCGAGGTCAGTGCCGGCACCTGACCGGCGTGCTGCAGGAAGCTGACATGGATGTCACCAACCTCGTAAAGGTCACGACGTTTCTGTCAGACCGCGCGTACGCCTCGGTCAATACTGCCGTGCGCAATGAAGTCCTCGGCACTCATCGTCCCGCCCTGACGGTGACCCTGGCCGGCATCTGGGATCCGGCCTGGCTCATCGAGATCGAGGCCATCGCGGCTGCCTAACAACTCGACTATTCGCAGCGTCGTGATCCGCCCCCGGCTGATCTCCGAGGAGGGCCGGGGTTCGGGGCGGAGCCCCGAGGTCTTCAAGGGTCCTGGTCGTCCTTGAAGCGTGGCCGGCCGGCCCGGCCGATGCCGGCCGGAGGTCGCCAGCAGGCCGGGGCCGGGCCGGCGCCGCCTTGATCCTAAACAGGCAGATTCGGCAACCTATCGGGCGCGTGCGCTGTGCTCCGTCGGGAGATGCGCGACAGTCTTCCGCCAGGTGATGCGCGACAGGGGTTCATGATCGGTCGGTCTGGCCGGCCACCGAGGCTGAATGTCGGTGGCCGGGGGCAGGATGCTCGCATGACTGTTCTACTGCTCGGTGACAGCAACCTCGTCCTGCTCGAGAACCAGCACCCGGACCTGATGCCGGTCGCCTTCGGTGCCGATGTCGAGTCTCGGGCTGTTGGTGGCGCCTGGTCGGGGTCCCTGCGCGGCCAGGTCGGCGATCGGAATCCGGCGGCGTATGACGCGGTCGTGCTGTCGATCGGGAGTAGCGACAGCCATCCCGACTACTCGAGTTCCCCAGACCTCTTCCGAGAGAACGTGACCCGAGAGTTGGAACGCGGGGGTCGGTGGGTCGCCCTCGTGCCGCCGGGCGTGGCTCGCGCGCACGGGCCGTTCGACACCGGCGAGGTCAACGCCCTGATCAAGGAGTACGCCGCGGTGCTGGCCGAGCTGGTCACGACGCATGGCGGTACGGCGATCGAGGTGCGGGCGGTGACCGACCGGCTCGGGCCGGCTGCGTTCGACCCCGACGGCAGGCACCTGTCGCGCGCGACCTACGAGGCCCTGGTACCGCAGATCGCCGCAGCGCTCGACACCATGTCCCGGTGACCGGTCAGCCAGCCCGATAACGTCCTGCCGGCACACGACGACCGGCCCCGGCTCGGGAACGCCGAGCCACGGACCTTCGTCTGCGACCCAGAACCGCAGCCGCGAGCCCAGCGCTATCGGCTGTCGGCGGCGTCATACCTTGAACCAGCCGCCCCACGGACGGCACCCTCGGTTTCTAGACCACCTGCCGTACTTCAGGTGACGGAAATCTGTCGCACCTCTCCTGTCGGATCACAATCACAGGAGGCGATTGTCGTGTCCCGCCTGATGCTTTACACCGGCGTCCCACTAGTGCCTCGTCTTTGAACGTTGATCGTGTAATCCGTCGGTTCTGAGGACGGATCGGGCAGGCTGTCTCCCGACGTTCATGGGAGGTGGTGGCCGGTGGGCAGACGCCCGGAGGTGTTCGTCCGGC
>NZ_SMJY01000016.1:0-54321 GCF_004348355.1 Micromonospora sp. KC721
GCGGTGGGTCGGGCTGGCGGGCTCGACACGGCCGCCGAGGACGGGAGCGGAGTCACCGGGCCGGGTGCGGCGACGGGCCGCGGCGGTGCCGGCAGCGCCGCCCACACCCCCGCCCCGGCGACGAGCACGAGCCCGACCAGGACGGCGACCCAGACCAGCCGGCGGCGATCCCGCGCGGGCTGGTCGAACAGCGGGGTCACCGGCAGTTCCACGGTGGCCGGGCCCTCGGCGCGGCGCAGGTCGACCTCCCGGAAGGCCATCCAGTCGAGGATGGCGGGCAGCCGCCCCGAGACCGCGTGCTGGTAGTAGCGCTCCCGGTCGGCCCGCTGCCCGACGGACCACCGGCCGTGCTCAAGGGATTCGGTGACCGACAGCCGGCAGCCCTCGACGGTGCTGGTCAGGGTGCAGGTCAGCCGACTGAGCCGGCCGGCCTCGTCACAGCGCAGCACGAGCGCCTCCGGCTCGCGGTGCTCGACCACCTCCACGTCGACGGCGACGTCGAAGCCCGGCAGACCGGCGGTGTGCAGCAGCAGCCGGTCCGGCGTCCCGGTGTCCGCAGAAACCTCGGTGAACCAGCGGACGAGCAGGTCCGGCCGGGTCAGCGCACGCCAGAGCCGCTCGGCCGGGTGGGCCAGGTCCGCCTGCGCGCTGATGTCGGTCATGGCGAAACTGTACGGACGGCGACAACCCGCCGCGGCAACGGGATCGACCGCCACGAAAGACCACAGTGGAGACCACGATGGACGGTCGGGCACCCCGATCGTCGCGCGGACGCGGACGGTCAGTCGCCACCGGACCACGAGGAGGTCCGGTAGACCGTCCCCCGACCGGGCTGGTCCGTGTCCACCGGCACTACCCCGCGATACACCTGGTCCGTCCCGGATTGCGGGGTGGTGGAGCGGGCCTGCCGGGCCCGGCGTATCCGGGAGACCACGAACCAGCCGGCAGCGACCGCACAGACGACGATCACCACCCGCTGGAAGGAGCCGGCGTACGCCTCGACCAGGTGCCAGTTGTCGCCGAGCAGGTATCCGGCCAGCACGAAGGTGGTGTTCCAGATCAGGCTGCCCAGCGTGGTGAACAGCAGGAACGTCCCGATCGGCATCCGCTCCACCCCCGCCGGGATGGAGATGAGGCTGCGGAAGATCGGAATCATCCGCCCGAAGAACACCGCCTTCACGCCGTGCCGCAGAAACCACGCCTCGGTCCGGTCGACGTCGCTGAGCTTCACCAGCGGCAGTCGGGCCACCACGGCCCGCATCCGGTCCCGGCCCAGGGCCGCGCCGATGCCGTACAGTGCCCAGGCGCCGACCACCGAGCCGAGGGTGGTCCACAGGATCGCCCCGATCAGGCTGATCCGACCCTGGGCGGCGGTGAACCCGGCCAGTGGGAGGATCACCTCGCTGGGGATCGGCGGGAAGAGGTTCTCGAGCGCCACGGCCAGCCCCGCGCCGGGTCCACCGAGCCGTTCCACCAGACCGGTGACCCAGCCGACCGGCCCGTCGGTGGGCGGTGCGGAAGCGGACAGGACCATGGTGGGGCTGAGCGCCGGAGGGGTGGGGATCATGCGACAAAACTACGGGGCACTGCGCCCTTCGACCACGGCCGTGTCCCACCGCGACACAGCAACGGCGCCCTGCGCACGTCACTGACCCCGGCCGTCGTCCACCGGCCTGCGTCCCGACGGCCCCGGGCCGCCGCTGTCCGCGTACCGCCGGCGGCCGCGGCGGGTGGCGGCCGGACGGCACGCCGGTGGTACGGACCGACGCGGAGCCCGGCGAGGTCGTCCGATCCCCGCTGGGTTGACCGCATTTTCCGCCTCCGGGGTGGGCGGGGCAGCGCGGCGGCCCGGCTGGGGCATACGGTGGACCGGTGACGGTGCCGCTCGCCTCCGGACGGGACGCCGACGTCTACGCCCTCGACGCCCACCGGGTGCTGCGCCGCTATCGCGCCGGCGGGGACGTACGGCCCGAGGCGGACGTGATGCGATACCTGCACCGCCTCGGGTACCCGGTGCCCGAGGTGTGGCGGGCCGAGGGCTGTGAGCTGGAACTGACCCGGCTGTCCGGCCCCACCCTGACCGAGGCTCTGCGCGACGGGGACATCGACGTACGTACCGGTGCCGACGTCCTGGCCGACCTGCACCGGCGGCTGCACGCCCTGCCGGCCCGGCTCTCTGACGACCCGGCCGACCGGGTGCTGCACCTCGACCTGCACCCGGGCAACATCCTGCTCACCGAGGACGCCCCGGTCGTCATCGACTGGCGCAACACCGCCGAGGGCCCGCCGGAGCTGGACACCACGACCACGGCGCTGATCCTCGCGGAGGTCGCCACCGATCCGGGCGAGCCGTTGGCCGCGACGGCGGAGCAACTGCTGGCCGACTTCCTGGCCGAGGTCGGCACGGCCGGCCTGCTGGACGAGGCGGTCGCCCTGCGGGCCAGGACGGGGCCGCACGGCCCGGACACCCTGGCCCGGGCGGCGGCCCTGGTGGCGCGGGTCGGGCGAGGTTGATTCCCGGCTACAGCTCGTCGCGCAACCGGGCCAGGATCTCCGGCGTACGCTCCGGTGGCTCGGCCTCCACACAGAGCCGTTCCATCGCCACCGCGTAGTAGTCGAGGTCTTCCCGCTTGTCGAGGTAGATGGCGCTGGTGAGCTGCTCGATGTAGACGATGTCGGGCAGGTCGTCGTCGCCGAAGCGCAGGATGGTGAAGGCGCCTCCGGCCGCGGCGTGTCCGCCGGCGGCGAACGGGACGACCTGCAGCCGTACGTGTGCGGCCCGGGTCGCCTCGATGAGGGCGTCCAGTTGCCCGCGCATCACCTCCAGCCCTCCGATCGGGCGGCGCAGGACCGCCTCGTCCACCACCGCCCACAGCTGCGGCGGCTGCTCCCGGCGCAGCAGCGCCTGGCGGCGCAGCCGTAGCTCGACCCGGCGGTCGACCTCCTCGGTCGAGGCGTGCCCGTGGCCGAGCAGGACCACGGCCCGCGCGTAGTCTGCGGTTTGCAGCAGCCCGGGGACGAACTGCACCTCGTAGGTGCGGATCAGCGAGGCCGCCGCCTCCAGGCCCAGGTACGACTGGAACCACCCGGGCAGCACGTCGCCGTAGCGGTGCCACCAGCCGGGACTGTTGGCCTCCCGGGCGAGCTTGAGCATCGCCTCCCGTTCCTCGGGGGCGGTGACCCCGTAGAGGGTGAGCAGATCGGCGACGTCGCGCTCCTTGAAGCCGACCCGGCCCAGCTCCATTCGGCTGATCTTGGATTCGGAGGCGCGGATTTCCCAGCCGGCGCCCTCCCGGGTCACTCCGCTGGCCTCGCGCAACCGGCGCAGTTGGGCCCCGAGCAGCATGCGGAGCACGGTGGGCCCGGTGGCGGGACCTCCATCCGCGATAGCCATCGTCACGTGCCGCCCTCCGCCTGCGCAGCCTACGTCCGTCGACCACCCCGGACCCGGCCGACGTGTAAGCATGCCATGGGCCGACCGTGAGGTGTACCGCACTGGCGGACGATTCGGCCGGCGGGGAGACCGACCGGGGTCAGCCGATGAGGTTGTCGAAGTCCCCGTCGCGGGCGCCGAGCACGAAGGCCGCGATCTCGTCCACCGTGTAGATCAGCGCCGGCCCCTCCGGGTGGCGCGAGTTGCGCACCGCGATCCCGGCCCCGCCCGGGAGCTCGGCCAGCTCCACGCAGTTGCCGCTGGGGTTGCTCCGCCGGCTCTTCTGCCACCGCAGCGGCGGGAGCTGGGTGACCGGTACGCCGTTCTCAGGCTGCTGCATGCGCGGTCTTTCTGTGCGGTGAAGGGCTTCCGGTGTCGCGGGTGGACAGGGCGGCGGCGAGAGGAGGCGCGGCACCGGAAGGACTGTGCTGCACGTGCATCTGCTATTGCATCTGCATCGGACAGCGAGCATGATAACCCACGTGTGCGCGGTACCCACCCGCTCACTCACGGTTACCTCACCCGGTAGCCATCAGGAGAACCGACGGCCCGGCACCGCGTGCGAGGGCCGACACCGTCCGGCTGTGCGCCGACGCCGCGAGGGAGGTCTCGTGCCGGATCCGTTGAGTGTCGCTTCCGGCATCTCCGCGGCGGGTGCGCTGGTGTCCCTGTGGCAGCTGCGCCGCCGCGCCCTGCGCGCGGAGGCCGAGATCGCCCACCTGCAGGCCGAACTCGCGGCGGAGCGGCACGCCGCCAGCCACGACCCCCTCACCGGGCTGCCCAACCGCCGGGCCTTCTACCGCATCGCGGCGGCCCTGCTCACCGACGCGGGCGGGCAACCGCTGATCGCCGTGGTAATCGACCTCAACGACTTCAAGCAGGTCAACGACCGGTACGGCCACGCCGCCGGTGACCAGGTACTGGTCTGCGTCGCTCAGCGACTGACCGCGTTCGCCGGGGACAACCTCGTCGCCCGCCTCGGCGGGGACGAGTTCGCCGGGCTACTGGCCACACCCACCGTCGACCGACGCTGGATCGACCACGCCACCCGACGGCTCTGCGAGGCGATGGCCGCGCCGATCCCGCTGGGCGGGCGCAGCCTGCGGGTCACCGCCTCGGTCGGCCTGGCCCCGGTCACCGGGCCCAGCCAGCTCGCCGAGGCGCTCAGCGCCGCCGACGCCGCCATGTACCGGGCGAAGGGCGTCGCCGGTCGCCGGGCCCCCCGACAACTCACCGAAACCGCACGCCTGGCCGAGTGCTGACCTGCGGTACGGACGGGTCAGCGCCAGCCGTAGCCGGCGCGCAGCGCCTGCCCGACCCGGTCGAACCGGCCCCGGTCCAGCACCGCGCCCTCGCGCCGGATGCTGTCCTCACGCATGGTGAGCACCCGATCCAGGCGCACCCAGCTGGGACGGCTGTCCCGGTCCCACTCCCCCGGGCCGAGCGCCAGCCAGTGCCGCTGGCCGTCGCGCTCACCCTGACTGGACAGCATCAGGCCGAACAGGGTTCGGCTGTGCCGGCCCACCACCAACACCGGGCGATCCTTGCCCTGCCGAGGGTCGTCCTCGTAGGGCACCCAGGTCCAGACGATCTCACCGGGATCGGCCTGACCGTCCAGCTCCGGGGCGTACGTCAGCTCCCGGCGCTGCAACGCGCTCACCTGGCGACGCCGGGCCACCTGCGCCGGAATCGTGCCCGGCGGCACCACCCTTCCGGTCACCTGACCCAGGCGAGCGGCCACGTTCCTGAACAGACCTGCCACGGCGGGCAGCCTAGCCCGCCGGTGACCGCGACGGCGAGGGTGGGCACAGTGGAGGACATGACGACGACCCTGCACACCCCGTTGGCCCGCTACGCCGCCCGGCTGCACGCCGGTGTCGGCGACCGACACCACGTGGCCTCCCCGCTCGGCGCGTGGCTGCTGCTCGCGCTGGCCGCCCCGGCCACCACCGGCGGAGCCCGCGCCGAACTGGACGACGCCCTCGGCCTCGACGCGACCACCGCCGCCGGTTTGGCCGCCGCGCTGGTGGACACACCGCACCCACTGGTGCCGTCGGCCACCGCGGCCTGGCACCGCACGGGGTACGACCCGCCGCCGCTGGCCGCCTGGCGTGCCACGCTGCCCCGGAGCACGGCCACCGGGCCGCTGCCGGACCAGGCCGGCCTGGACGCCTGGGCGCGGGAACACAGCCTGGGCCTGATCGACCGGTTCCCGCTGACCGTCACGCCACGGGTGCTGCTGGCCCTGGCCAGCGCCCTCGCCACCCGGATCTCCTGGGCCGAGCCGTTCCACCTCGCCCCCGGCCGGGCGCTGGGCCCGACCAGCCCGTGGGCGCAACGACTCGGCCAGGTGCTGCGGGCCCCGGAGCACGGGCACCGGGCCTGGATCTCGTCGACCGGTCCGGCGGGGGACGTCGCGGTGCACGCCGCGCCGGCGGTGGCGAGCGATGACGCGGGGCTGGTGGTGGTCTCGGTGGCCGCCGATCCGGCGGTCCGCCCGGCCGCCGTGCTCGCCGCCGCGTACGAGGTGGCCGCCGGCGCGGTCGACGACGCCGCGCCGGCGGACCGCCGCAACCTGTTCGACCTGCCGCTCGGCGACGGGCCGGCGTGGTCGCTGCGGGAGGAGCCGGTGCACACGTTCGCCCCCGACGGCCGCGAGGAGCGGCACCAGGCCGTCCTGCCCTGCTGGTCGGCGTCGGACGAACACGACCTGACCGCCACGGCGCTCGGTTTCCCGGCCGTGGCCCGCGGCTTGGGTGGGCTGCTCGGTGTGGCGGATCTGGGCGTCGAGGTACGGCAGGCGGCGATGGCCCGCTACGGCCGGTACGGCTTCGAGGCAGCCGCGGTCACCGGGGCGTTCGCGCTGATGAGCCTGCCCCCACCGGGGGTGGCCCGGATCGCCGAGCTGCGCTTCGGCCACCCGTACGCGGTGGTGGCGGTGGCCGTCGACCGGCGGGGCGGGACGGGCCCCTGGCACGGCGTGCCGGTCTTCTCCGCCTGGGTGGCCGACCCGCAGGAACCGGCGGCGGCCGATCTGGAGGACCCGCCGCAGGCCTGACGGAACCGGGAGGTCGCGGACGGCTCACCCGTCGCGCGGCCCCGGCTCCGGGGGCTCGACCCCCCGGGTGAGGCGACCCGGCAACTGGGCCATCAGGTCCTCGAACTCGCCGACCGTCACCGCCTCCCGCAGCGTGGCGAAGACGGCCCGGACGCCGACCTGGGCGGTCGCCGGCTCCACCCCGGCCCGGTCGGCCACCCGACGCAGGAACTCCACCGGCCCGAACGTGCCGGCCTGCTCGACCCCGGTCGGGCCCGTCGACTCGTCGAGGTAGGCGCTCAGCTCGTCGGGTAGCTGCGCGGCCAGGTCGTCGGCCTCGCCGGCCTGGACCCGCTCGGCCACCGTGCGCAACACGGCCCGGGAGATCGCCGCCGCCTGCTCGGGGCGCAACTGCGCCCGACGGGCCACCGCGTCGACGAAGAGGGGAAACCGCACGCGGGCGGGTACCCGGCCGCACCGGCGGCAAACCGTCGCCCGGTGAACGTCGCCCCGCGGGCCACGCCACGCATCCGCGCGGCCACGCCTCGAAACGCCGGGACGGTAGCGGCTGTTCGAAAGCCGGACCACTCCGTAGCATCGTGCACGGGCCCACTGAATCGGGTACGGGGAGGCTGCGGCGCGCGACGCGCGTCGGCCAGAGGGTGTGCCCGAGCATGCCCTCGTCCGTATCCACGACAGGCAAGGGAGCCGGAATGGATCGTGTCGGTCAGGACACTGCGGCGAGCACCCAGGGAGAGGACTACACCCGGCGGCTGCAAAGCCTTGCCGGCGCCCGCTGGAAGCGGTGGCTCGACGTGCAGGCGCCGTACCGGTGGAACCTGCGCCGGCTGCACCTCGGCCGCACCCTCGACGTGGGTTGCGGGCTCGGCCGCAATCTGGCCAACCTCGGTGGCGACGCGGTCGGGGTGGACCACAATCCCACGTCGATCGCCCATGCCCGGGCCGCCGGGCACGAGGCGTACACGGTCGACGAATTCTTCCGCTCCGCGCACGCCCGACGGGACGCCTTCGACTCGTTGCTCGCCGCTCACCTGCTGGAACACCTGCCCGCCGGTCAGGCGCGGGAGGTGGTCGCCTCCTACCTGCCGTTCGTCCGCTCCGGCGGCACCGTCGTGTTCATCACCCCGCAGGAACGGGGGTACGCCAGCGACGCCACCCACGTCCGGTTCGTCGGGTTCACCGAGGCCGCGGAGGCGGCCCGTGACCTGGGGTTGACCGTCGTGCGGCAGTACTCGTTCCCATTCCCCCGGTTCTTCGGCAAGCTTTTCACCTACAACGAGTTCGTCACCCTGGCCCGGCGGCCCTGACCGTCGCGCCGTCCATCCGGGCGGCGACTCAGGCGGGGGTGGTGACCGCCCGGGCGGCGGCGGGGTCGAGTGGGCTGCCGGCGGGCACCAGATCGACCAGGCCGGCGGGGAGCCGCACCGGCCGCACGTCGCGGTAGCCGAGCATCCGCAGCACCTCGGCGTCGGCGAGCACGTACCGCCGGCCCAGGTCGGTGACGACGGAGACCGCGCCACCGGTGGCGCCCGGCGCGGCGACGGACTCGACGACGGCTCCCCGACCGGGCTCGACCACCACGTGGTCGGCCAGCACCCCCGCGTCGCCGCGGCCGGACACCGGCCCGGCCAGGTCGGGCACGTCCGCGCCCACCCGTACCTCGTCGACCTCCCCGGCGTCCGCGACCCGGACACAGAGCCCACCGTCAGCACCGGTGAGGCGGGGCGGGACCGCCGGCGGCGCGGTCGGGCCGGCAGGGACCAGGTCCGGCACCTTGGGCAGGGCAGCGAACCGACCCAGGGTGACCGGCTGGGGCTCGCCCTGGCCGGTGCGGGCCATCAGCAGGGCCGCCTGGAGTTCGGTGATGCCGGCCAGACCGGCGGGTTGGACGACGGCGTACTGGCGGCCACCGCCAGAGTTACTGACCAGATAGACGTCGCCGACCGTCGCGCCGGGCACCGCCGTGGAGCGCCGTCCCAGCTCGGGCAGCGCCAGCGGGGCCAGGTCGGCACCGGCGGGCAGCGCGTTGAGCAGCGCCGGCGCCACCGGCACCGCCCGTTCCCGGGTGGTGGCCAGCGCCGCCAGCACCCGGCTGGTGTCGCGCAGCAGGTGGCGGCGGTTGCCCCAGATCAGGTGCAGGCCACCGTCGGGGTGCCGGACCAGCACCCCGTCCTGGCTGGTGGACCGTCCGCCGTCGGCGTCCCGGCCGATCAGCACCACCGAACGGGGCACCGACCGGCCCGCCTCGACCGGCGTGACCGAGCAGACCGTCCACGGGCCCGTCGAGAGCCGCCCCCGCGCGGGCAGTGAGTCCGGGGCGTCGGCGATACCCAGCGGCAGGCCACGGGGCACCCCGGCGATGGAACGGCGGGAGACCAGCACCGTCGAGGATCGCTCCGCGCCGATGATCAGCAGCGCCGAGGCGTAGTTGAGTACCGGATGCAGCTTGCCGTCGCGGTAGACGAACCGGGCACCGGACTCCTTCTCCACGATCACCGCGCCCGGGTCGCGCCACTTGTTGCCGCCGCCGGCGAACAGGCCGTAGAGCGCGAAGCCCCCCAACGCGATGGTCGCCACCAGCACGCTGGCGACGCCGGCGCCGGCCAGCCGGCGAAACGGGGACTGCGCCGGGTCGGTCTCCCGCATGACCAGCGCGGCGACCGCCCGCTGGACGGTGAACTGGTACGAGTGGAGCTGGTCCTGCCGCGACGGCATGGCGTCCCTTCCGGCGAGTCGTCGGGGCCAGGATAAGCGGTGCGTCGATGCCTTGGAGACCCTGCGTCGCCGTCCGCCACCGCTCGCCGGCCCCAGGGGCCAGCCGCGAGGTCGAGGTACGCGGCGCGGCAGGGGTGCACGGGTAGCATCCGGCACGACGACGACGGCAGGGAGGCCGGGTTGGGCATGCGTTTTGAGGAGTTGGCCTGGCGGGAAACCCCGATCGGGGCCATCAGCCTGCGTCGCCGCCACGATCCGGCCGTTGGCGTCGACGTGTTCGAGGTGAAGCTCGACGACGAGTTTCTGATGTCCAGCCTCTTCCCGGTGGCGGAGATCGAGCTGGCCCGGCTGGGCCTGGCGCCGCTGGTGGGTGACGCTCTGGACGTGGTGGTCGGCGGGCTCGGCCTCGGCTACACCGCCCGCACCGCGCTGGAGGATTCCCGGGTCCGCTCCCTGGTGGTGGTCGAGGCGATCGAGGACGTGATCGACTGGCACCGGCGACAGTTGCTGCCGTTCGCCGCAGGGCTCGCCCCGGATCCGCGTACCCGGTTCGTGCGGGCCGACTTCTTCGCCGCGGTGGCCAACGGTGCCGGCCTCGACCCGGAGCACCCGGGCCGCCGGTTCCACGCCGTGCTGCTGGACGTCGACCACTCCCCCCGGCACCTGCTGCACCCCAGCCACGCCCCGTTCTACACCCCCGACGGGCTGCGTCGGCTGGCCCGAGGGCTGCATCCCGAGGGGGTGTTCGCGCTCTGGTCGGACGACCCGCCGGACGACGGGTTCGGCGCGGCGTTGGCCGAGGTGTTCTCCACCTGGCAGGCCCACGTCGTGCGGTTCGCCAACCCGTTGACCGGCGGCGAGTCGGCCAACACCGTTTACGTCGCCCGGCGCTGAACCGCTTCTCCACCTGACCGCGGCATGTGGCCTGGCGACGTGGGTATGCACGCACGTGGGTCAGGCGGTCACCCGGGAGGTGCAGTGTGCGGGCCATGCTCTGGGTCGTCGGCGTCATCGCCGGCGCGATCATCCTGTTGGGACTGCTCCTGGAGGCGGTGCGGTGGCTGGCGATCATCGGCGGTGTCGCGTTGATCGCGGTGATCGTGCTGGCGTTCCTCCGCGGACGGCAGGCGATGCACCGACACTCAGCCGGCCGCTGACGCGGCCGAGGAGAACCCTGCCACCCGGGCGAGGGCGGCCCCCTGTGGCAGGGTGTCGGCATGCCCGCACAGACCACAGTAGTCGCACCGATCCGCTCCGGTCCGGCCCGTGTCGTCACAGAGGTGTTCGCTCCGGCGGTGTGGGCGGCGCTGATGCCGCTGGTCGTGGCGGTGCACGCCACCGCGCCGGCGCTGTCTGCCGGCCTCGGCTGGGGACTGTTGGCGGTGCTGTTCAACAGTGCCGTGCCGTACGCGGTCATCCTCTGGCAGGTGCGGCGCGGCCGGCTCACCGACCACCACATCGGGCGGCGTGAGCAGCGCCGCAAGCCCCTGCTGTTCGGCCTGACCTCGGTGCTGGCGGGCCTCGCGGTGCTGGTGGCGCTGGGCGCACCCCGACCGCTGGTGGCCATGGTGGTGGTGATGTTCGCGGTACTGCTCGTGGTGACCGCGGTCAACCAGGTCTGGAAGCTCAGCGCCCACGCGGCGGTCTCCGCCGGCTCGGTGTCCGTGCTGGTGATCCTGTTCGGGCCCGCGCTGCTGACGCTGGCCGGGCTGGTCGCGCTGATCGGCTGGTCCCGGGTGCGGCTGGGCGACCACACCACGGCTCAGGTGCTCGCCGGCACGACGGCCGGTGTGCTGGTCGCCGCGCCGACGTTCCTGCTGCTCGGCTAGGTGGTACGACGGTGGGCCGTCCCGGCTGCCGGGACGGCCCACCCCCGTTGCGTCGGCTCGCGAGTCAGCGGGTCGCGCAGATGGCGTACGACCTCAGGTTCCAGTTCCCGGCGAAGACGTCCTCCTCGTAGGCGCCGGAGGTGACCGAGGTCGGAGCGATGGCGGCGCTGCCGTTGGGCCGCAGGTCGTCCACCACCACCTCGCCGGTGCCGCCGGTCATCTCGAACCCGGTGCCGGTCAGCACCTGACCGCTGCCGCAGCTCGCGGTGACGAAGCGGGAATCGGTCGAGTTGTTGGCGCTGACCGCCGTGAACCTGACCAGCCCGGGTACCGGGTTGGCGCAGATCGCGTACGCGGTGAGGCTCCAGTTGCTGGTGAACGTCTCCGCCTCGTACGCCCCCACGGTCACCGCCGTGGGCGCGGTGACCGTGCTGCCGTTGGGCGTGAAGTCGTCCACCACCGCCTCACCCGTGGCACCGGCTATCTCGAAGCCGGCGCCGGTCATCACCTTGCCCGTCGGGCACGCGGCGGTGGTGCCGTGGAAGTCGTTCGAGTCGGTGGTGCCCGCCGCCGAGACGCGGACCAGCCCGGCCAGCGGGCTGGCGCAGACCGCGTACGCGGTGACGGTCCAGTTGCCGGCGAACGGGTCCGCCTCGTACGCCCCCACGGTCACCGCCGTGGGCGCGATGGCCGCGCCACCGTTGGGCGTAAAGTCGTCCACCACCACCTCGCCGGTGGCCCCGTCGACCTCGTAACCGGTGCCGATGAGCACCTTTCCGGCCGGGCAGGTGGCCGTGACGCTGCGGAAGTCGTTGGAGTTGCTCGCGCTGACCGCGGAGATCCGCACCAGGCCGGGTACGGCGGCCGAGGCCGGGTTCGGGACGGCGACCACGCCCGTGACGGTGGCGCCGAGCACGAGGACGAGGGTGGGCGCGGCGATGCGCCGGATTCCGGTGTGACCTGACATGTGTTGCTCCTGTTCCATGACCCGCGGCTGCGCCGGTCGGCCGACCAGCCGGTGCCGTTACGGTGCGATCACGGTAGGCAACCAAGCGACCAGGCATTATCTAAAATCCGACTACTGCCAGTAGCCGACGGAAGGGGTCCTATCCGGATTGAACGGTCATATCATCTTCTGCCCGTCTTGCGGTTCCCATCGCGGTCCGCCCGCCGGTTGTCGCACCCGGCGGCCATCATGGTGGGCGCGCGGGGCGGTCCCGCGGTCGAGGGAGTTCCGATGGCCGAGGTCCTGCTGTTCCACCACGCACTCGGGCTCACGCCCGGGGTACGCCGCTTCGCCGCGCACCTGACGATGGCCGGGCACACCGTCCACCTGCCCGACCTGTACGAGGGCCGGATCTTCGACGACCTGGCCGCCGGCGTCGCGCACGCCCAGCAGGTCGGCTTCGGCACCCTCGTCGAACGGGGCCGGCACGCCGCCGAGGGGCTGCCCGAGACGCTGGTGTACGCGGGCTTCTCCCTCGGTGTCCTGCCGGCGCAGGCCCTGGCCCAGACCCGCCCCGGCACGCGGGGGGCGGTGTTCGTCGAGGCGTGCCTTTCGGCCACCGAGTTCGGCGACGGATGGCCGGCGGGCGTGCCGGTGCAGGTGCACGGGATGGACGCCGACGCGGTGTTCGTCGACGAGGGCGACCTGGCCGCCGCCCGCGCGCTGGTCGACGAGGCGGCCCGGGGTGAACTGTTCCTCTACCCCGGCAAGCGGCACCTCTTCGCCGACGACGGCCTGCCGTCCTACGACCCGGCGGCAGCCGCGCTGCTCGTCGACCGGGTGCGGGGCTTCCTGAGCGCCGTCGGCTGACTGCTCCGGTCAGCGGACCGCCGTGGTGGCCACGGCGACCGCGGTTTGCCCGAACACGTCGGCGCCGCCCACCGGGTACCCGGTGGGCGGCGCCGTGGTCGGTGGTTCAGGCCCCGGTCGGGGCCAGGCTACGGGCGGGAACGCCGTCGGCCGACTGCGTCGACCGCCGGTTCGGTAGCGAGAGGCGGATGACCTTCCACCAGGCGGAGGCGACCTGCTTGGGCAGCGGCCCGGTGGTGTACTTCAGCCCGTACCGGTCGAACAGCGCCCGCACCTGCGGGGCGATCTCCTGGTACCGCTTGCTGGGCAGGTCGGGGAAGAGGTGGTGCTCGATCTGGAACGACAGGTTGCCGGTCATGATGTGCAGCAGCCGGCTGCCGCTGATGTTGGCCGAGCCGAGCATCTGCCGCAGGTACCACTCGCCCCGGGTCTCGCCCTCGATGGAGGTCTTCTCGAACGTCTCCACGCCCTGCGGGAAGTGTCCACACATGATCACCGAATGGCTCCACAGGTTGCGGATCAGGTTCGCGGTGAAGGTGGCGGCCAGGGTGGTGAGGAACGACGGACCGGACAGCAGCGGGTGGATCACGTAGTCCTTGAGAACCTGCCGGCGGATCTTGCGGCCGACGGCGCGGACCCGGGCCCGGAACGCCGGGTCCCTGTGCCGGCCCTTCTGCAGGTTGCGGCCCAGTTCCAGGTCGTAGGCGGCGATGCCGTACTCGAAGAAGCACGCGTTGACGAAGTTCCACAGCGGCTGGCCCAGGTGCATCGGGTGCCACCTCTGGTCCTCGTCGACGCGCATGATGCCGTAGCCGAGGTCGTTGTCCTTGCCGAGCACGTTGGTGTACCGGTGGTGCAGCTCGTTGTGCGAGTGCTTCCACTGGTCGGCCGGGGAGACGTGGTCCCACTCCCAGGTGGTGGAGTGGATCTTCGGGTCGCGCATGAAGTCGTACTGGCCGTGCAGGATGTTGTGGCCGATCTCCATGTTCTCCAGGATCTTGGCGATCGACAGGCCGAGGGTGCCGACCACCCAGGCCGGCGGGAAGAGCGAGAAGAGCAGCACGGCCCGGCTGCCCACCTCCAGCGTCCGCTGGGTCTTGATGACGGTGCGGATGTACCGCGCGTCCGCCTCGCCGCGCTCGGCGAGCACCCGGTCCCGGATGGCGTCGAGCTCCTTGCCGATGATCTCGATGTCCGCGGCGCTGAGGTGCGCGATCGGGTTGTCCGGCTTCTTCTGGATCACGGTCACGTCGGCCTCCGGTCTACAGTTCGATGTCGCAGGTACCGGCCGCCGCCGACACGCAGGTCTGGATGAGGACGCCGTCACCGGGGACGGCGGTGGTGAGTTCGCCGTTGCGCAGGTCGCGCACCGCGCCCTGGCGCAGCGGGACCACGCAGCCGTAGCAGATGCCCATCCGGCAGCCGGACGGCATGAGCGCCCCGGCGGCCTCCCCCGCGTCCAGGATCGGGGTGGCGCCGTCGGCGGCCACGGTGAGGCCGGTGCGGGTGAAGGTGACGGTGCCGCCCTCGCCCGGGGAGATCACCGTCGGTCGGAACCGCTCGGTGTGCAGCCGCTGCGCTACACCGGCGGCGCTCCAGTGCCGCTCGGCCGCGTCGAGCATGCCCATCGGCCCGCACGCCCAGGTCTGCCGCTCCAGGTGGTCGGGGACCAGCCCGGCCAACTCGTCGACGCCGAGCATCCCGTCGGTGTCGGTGTGCCGTTCCAGCAGCCGGATCGCGCCCTGCGCGGCGAGGGCCCGCAGCTCGGTGCCGAAGACGACGTCGTCGGCGGTGGGCGCGGAGTGCACCACGACCACGTCCGAGCGGGTGTGCGCGCCGGCGCGCAGCATGCCCATCACCGGGGTGATGCCGCTGCCGGCGGTCAGGAAGAGCACCCGGGCGGGGGCGGGGTCGGGCAGCACGAAGTCGCCCTGCGCCTGGTCGAGGTGGATGATCGTGCCGGGCCGCAGCCGCCGGACCAGGTGGTTGCTGACCTTGCCGTCGGGGATGGCCTTCACCGTGACACGGATCCGGCCGTCGGGGCGCCCGGGGGCGGAGGTGAGCGAGTACGCGCGCCACTGCCGGACCCCGTCGACGTCCACGCCGAGGCGGACGTACTGGCCGGGGGTGTGCCCCCGCCAGTCCCGGCCGGGCTGGATGGTCAGGGTGGCCGCGTCGCGGGTCTCCGGGTCGACGGCGAGGACCCGGCCGCGCAGCGCCGCCCCGGCGCGCAGCGGCGCGATCAGGTCGAGATAGTCCTCCGGCAGCAGCGGGGTGGTGACCGTCGCGGCGAGCCGGAGGAGCCGGTCGCGGACGGAGGTCCGCGTCGGGGAACGCGGAACGGTGGTGGTCATGTCTCCAGGGTCGTCGCCGGTACGGATAACATCTTGACCAGCGAAGGTGAATCGGGCACGGGTTCTTGTTCGAGGTGAACAACATGACCGACGACTGCGGGGCCACCTCCCACCGGGCGGCCCACCTGGAGCTGGACGAGCAGGTGGCCGACCGGCTGCGCGACCGGCTGTCCGTGGTCGCCGAGCGTACCGTCACCGCGATCACCGCCGAGGTTCCCGACTACTCCGGCACCCTCACCGGCCAGATGCGCGACAAGATCGAGAATGCGGTACGCATCGCGCTCGGCACGTTCCTCCAGCTCGTGGTTCGGGTTGAGGATGCCGACCCGAGCACCCCACTGAACCGGGCGCTGGAGGCCGCGTACGCGCTGGGCAGCGGCGAGGCCCGCTCGGGGCGGAGCATGGACGCGCTGCTGGCCGCGTACCGGGTGGGTGCCCGGGTCGCCTGGCGGGAGGTTTCCACCACCGCCGTACGCAACGGCCTGTCCGCCGAGACCGTCGCCGAGTTCGCCGAGCTGCTGTTCGCCTACATCGACGAGTTGTCGGCCGCCAGCGTGGCCGGGCACGCCGACGAGTTGGCCAGTGCCGGCCGGATGCGCCGCCGCTACCTGGAACGGCTCGCCCAGCAGCTACTCGCCGGGGAGCCGGAGGACGTGCTGCGCCGAAGCGCCGAACGGGCCGAGTGGCCGCCCCCGCAGACGCTCACCGTCGCGGTGCTGCCCCGCAGCAACCTGCGGGCCGTGCTCGCCGTACTCAACCCGCACACCCTGGAGAGCGGGGAGGACCTGCCCGGGGTGGAACTGGCCGAGGAGCCGGCGGTGCTGCTCGTCCCGGACATGCACGGCGCGCGCCGCCGCCGGCTCGTCACCGCGCTGCACGGGCACCGGGCCGCGCTGGGCCCGGCCCGGCCGTGGACCCGGGTCGCCGAGTCGTACCAGCGGGTGTTGCGCACGCTGGCGCTCGGCCTGGACCGGCCGGCGGACGGGACCCCGCTGGACACCGAGGCCCACCTGGCCCGACTGGTGCTCGGCACCGACCCGGCGGCCCTGGCCGACCTGCGCGAGCAGGTGCTACGCCCGCTGGCCGGGTTGGCCCCGGCGACCGCCCAGCGGCTCACCGAGACGCTGCGCTCCTGGCTGCTGCACCAGGGGCGGCGCGACGACGTGGCGGCCGACCTCTTCGTGCACCCGCAGACCGTCCGCTACCGGATGGGCCGCGTCCGCGAGTTGTACGGCGATCGCCTCAACGACCCGGCGACCGTGCTGGACCTGACCCTGGCGCTGGCCTTCCCGCCGCAGTCGTGACGCCCCACCGCCACCGTCGGCCTGGCCCATCCGGCCTCGGCCGCCGGTTGGTCCGGCTCGCTGCCCAGCGCGGTCGCCAACGCGCCAGCCGATTGCCCCCAGTCCCGCGAACCGGCGTTCCGGGATCGCGGCCTCCGCAACGCCGGACACCCCGACCGGCCACAGTTCCCAAATACATCGACATCCATTAAAGTCTTAGGGGTGAAGACGCTGATCCTGCGCCCGGCCAGGTGGATCACCCTCGCCGGGGCACTGGTCCTGGCCGCCGCGGCGGTCGCCGTCCTGCCCGCGCCGGCCCGCGCGGCCGTCGCGGCCTTCGAGAGAGAGAGCGAGTGGTCGACCGGCCACGTCGGGAAGATGACCGTCCACAACAACACGCCGGCGACGATGGCGGGCTGGCGGGTGGAGTTCGACCTGCCGCCCGGCACCAGCATCAGCCACCACTGGAACGCGGAACTGGCACGGGTCGGCACGCGCTACGTCTTCACC
This sequence comes from Micromonospora sp. KC721, assembly GCF_004348355.1. NCBI lineage: Bacteria > Bacillati > Actinomycetota > Actinomycetes > Micromonosporales > Micromonosporaceae > Micromonospora > Micromonospora sp. KC721. Next base: position 16,999 of record NZ_SMJY01000016.1, read on the forward strand.
AGCCTGCCGTGGAACGGCACCCTCGGCCCGGGCGCCTCGACCAGCTTCGGCTGGGTTTCGACCGGCACCGGCACCCCGCAGGCATGCCTGGTCAACAACGCACCCTGCGCCGGGGCTCGCCCGGACGTCAGCGCCCCGACCACCCCGGCGAACCCCCGCACGAGCACCGGGAGCCAGACGTTCACCCTCCGGTGGGACGCCTCGACCGACGACCGCGGCGTCGACCGGTACGAGATCTTCTCCAACGGCACTCAGATCGCCACCACCACGGAGACCAGCCACACGATGCCGCCCCCGCCGCCGATGGTCTTCACCTTCGGCATCCGGGCGGTCGACGCCGCCGGCAACGCGTCCCCGTTCGCCATCATCAAGTTGGGCGCGGTGCCCGACAGCCAGCCCCCGAGCACGCCGACCAACCTGCGGCTCACCGGCCCCCAGGACGGCCACTACCGGATCACCTGGGACGACTCCCGGGACAACGTCTTCGTCGCGGGGTACGAGGTGCAGCAGTCCGGCACCGTGTCCGGCGTGAGCTGGGTCGGCACCCCGTTCGCCTACGGCGTGTCCCGTGGCTACGGCACCTACGCGTTCCGGGTTCGGGCCTTCGACAGTTCGGGCAACTTCTCGGCTCCGGCGTACATCGGGATCGCGGTCGACCCGCCGCCGCCCACTCCGTAGCCGCGTCACCCTCGGCCGGTACGGCCGGCACCGGGCAACGGGATCCGTCCGGCGTTTCCCGGTGGTCAGGTCGTTGACGACACCCTCTGTCACATGGTGTGCTCACTGCGCACGATTGGTTGGCAATGGTTGTCGTTTCTACCCGAGGAGAAGTGCATGTCGCTCACCGTCCCACCCACCCTGTTGGACGCCGCCGAGGCCGGCCCGGTGTCGGACGCCGAGTTCGTCGCCTGCGTCCGCGACTCCCTGCCGTACGCGTGGCAGCTGGTCAGCGGGGTCGTCGACGACCTGCGGTCGTCCGAGGCGGAGTTCGCCGACAACGTCGTCCCGCCGCCGAGCGAGGCGGAGCGGGGCCAGCTGCTGCGGGCGCTGGCCAGCGACGCCATCCGGGGCGCCCTGGAGCGGCACTTCGCGGTGAAGCTCGCCTTCCAGAACTGCCACCGGGTCGCCGCGTTCCGGCTGTCGGCGGTCGGCTCGGACGCGTACCAGAAGTTCGTCTCGACCCGCGGCCAGCTGCTCAACCAGTCCCCCGAGCTGCGTGACTGCTGACCTCCCGGCGCCCCGGCGGGCAGGGTGGGGGGTCGACGCCCACCTTTTCCTGCTCGCCGGGCAGCACCCCGGCGCCAGCCACTCCGAGGCGCTCGCCGACGCCCACGCGTACGCCCTGGCGGCCGAGGCCGCCGGTTGGGCCGGCGTCTGGCTGGCCGAGCACCACTTCGTGTCCTACGGGGTCTGCCCCTCGGCGACCGCCTTCGCCGGGTACCTGCTCGGCGCCACCGCCCGGATCACCGTCGGCACGGCGGCGTGCGTGCTCTCCGACCGGCACCCGGTCGCCCTCGCCGAGGAGGCCGTCCTGCTCGACACGCTCTCCGGGGGCCGGTTCCGCCTCGGCGTCGGTCGGGGCGGCCCGTGGGTGGACCTGGAGGTCTTCGGGACCGGACTGGGCCGCTACACCGACGGTTTCGCCGACGCCCTCGACGTGCTGGGCCGCTGGACCTCCGGCGCGGCGACGGTGAGCGGCAACTCCCGCTTCCCGTTCCGCCCGGTGCCAGTGGTTCCCCGCCCCACCCGGGCACTGCCGGTGTGGGTGGCCGCCACCTCCCCGCCGACGGTGGAGCTGGCCGCCCGGCACGGTTTCCCGCTGCTGCTGGGGATGCACGCCGACCTGCCGGAGAAGGCGGCGATGCTCGAGCGGTACGCGCGGGTCGCCGCCCGGCACGGCCACGACCCCGGCCGGGTGCCGCACGCCAGCGCGCATCTGGCGTACCTGGCCGACAGCGACGAGCAGGCCGCCCGGGCGGTCCGGGCGGGGCTACCGGGGTTGCTGGCCGGCGCGGCGGAACACCAGCGCATCGACGGCTCCTCCGGGCCGGGCCGGGATCCCCTGCGGTACACCGAGCACCTGATCGACATCCATCCGGTGGGTGCGCCCGTCCGGTGCCGGGCGGCCGTGGCCCGCGCCGCGGCCCTGCCCGGCGTACGGCATCTGCTGTTCATGGTGGAGGCCACCGCCGATCGGGGCCGGACCCTGCGGACCATCGACCGGTTCGCCGCCGAGGTGCTGCAAGCCGGGACCGGCGCCACCGGCAGCTCCGCCGCGATTCCGACAAACGACACGATGGGGGCTTCCGTCACACCGGCCGGGACGGCCGACTAGAGTCACCATCATGGAAACGGTTCCCATTACTGGAGTGCGGGAGCAGGGACGATGAAGATCGCATTCGTCGGCAAGGGCGGCAGCGGCAAGACGACGCTGGCCGCTCTCGTCGCCCGCCACCTCGTCGCGACCGGCCGTCCACTGCTGGCCGTCGACGCCGACATCAACCAGCACCTGGCCGCCGCGCTCGGCGCGACGGCGGAACAGGCAGCCGGGTTGCCCCCGCTGGGCGAAGGGCTCCCCCGGATCAAGGAGTACCTACGCGGCGGAAACCCGCGGATCAGCTCGGCGACGGCCATGGTCAAGACCACCCCGCCGGGGGCCGGCTCGCGGCTGCTACGGGTGATCGAGGAGAACCCCGTCTGGACCGCGCACGTGCGCGAGGTCGGCGGCGTCCGGCTCGCCGTCACCGGTGCGTTCACCGAGCAGGACCTCGGTGTCGCCTGCTACCACTCCAAGGTGGGGGCGGTGGAGCTGATCCTCAACCATCTGGTCGACCTCCCCGGCGAGTACGTGGTGGTGGACATGACCGCCGGGGCGGACTCCTTCGCCTCCGGCCTGTTCACCCGCTTCGACCGCACCTTCCTGGTCTGCGAGCCGACCCTGCGCAGCGTCGGCGTCTACCGCCAGTACGCCGCCTACGCCCGCGACTACGACGTCGCCCTCTCGGTGATCGGAAACAAGGTCGAGGACGACGCGGACCTGGCCTTCCTGCGCGAGCACGTCGGCGCCGACCTGCTCGGCCACCTCAGCCGCTCGGCCTACGTACGGCGGGCCGAGCGCGGCACGGTCGGCCCGCTGGACGAGCTGGAACCGGCCAACCGCGCGGTGCTGGACCGGCTGGTCGACCAGGTCGACGCCACCGCGCAGGACTGGGCGGCGTTCACCCGGCACGCCCACGAGTTCCATCGGCGCAACGCCGCGGCCTGGGCCAACGAGCGGGCCGGGACGGACCTGACCGCCCAGATCGACCCGGACTTCGTGATGGGCCCAGCGGCCATCCGGTCCGTCGCCCCGACCCCGGTCTGAGCCGCGAGGGCGGGTAGCTGCCCTGCCCGCCCTCGCAACCGCCGGGGAACACGACGCGGGCCACGCCACCCCGGCCCGCCTTCCCGCGCCGACCGGCATCACCCCGCACCGAAATGTCGGCACCCCGCGTCGCTTCGCGCCCGTACTGGCCTCTCGTGGCCGGCGATGCCGCTCGATACACTGTGGCCCCGCCCGGCGCCGGCGCAGCAGGTTCGTCGGCGAGTGTGCCGTGACCACCGTGGACCCGGCCGCCCAGCCCTGGTGGTGAGAACGGAGAGAACGTGGTCGCACCCGAACACACCGGCACCGTCGATCCCGGCGGGGCACCTCCCGCGACCGCAGAACCGGCACCGGCACCGGCACCGACCGGACCTCCCCGCAACCGGCTCACCGACCGGATCGGCTCGGTGGAGGTGCTCGCCGCGCTGCTGATCCTGCTCATCGCCCTGCGTGAACCCCTCGCCGCGTTGCTCTCCGCGCCCTCGCTGGCGACCTGGACCACGGTCTTCGTCTCGGTCATGGTGCAGGCGGTGCCGTTCCTGGTCTTCGGGGTGCTGCTCTCGGCGGTGATCGCGGTCTTCGTCCCGCGGTCCTTCTGGGCCCGGGCGCTGCCCCGCCATCCCGCGCTCGCCGTGCCGGTGGCCAGCGCCGCCGGGGTGGTGCTGCCCGGCTGCGAGTGCGGGTCGGTACCGATCGCGGGCTCGCTGATCCGCCGGGGCGTCACCCCGGCCGCCGCGCTGGCGTTCCTGCTCGCCGCCCCGGCGATCAACCCGATCGTGCTCACCGCCACGGCGGTGGCCTTCCCCGCCAACCCGGAGATGGTCCTCGGCCGGGCCGTGGCCAGCCTGATCGTCGCCGTGATCATGGGTTGGCTCTGGCTGCGGCTGGGGCGTACCGACTGGATCCGCCTGCCGCACCGGCCCGACCTGGACGACGCCCGCCGCGGCGTCGCGTTCTGGTCGGCCGTGCGGCACGACATCGTGCACGCCGGCGGCTTCCTCGTCATCGGTGCGGCGGCCGCCGCCAGCATCAACGTCCTGGTGCCGGAACGCTGGCTGCAGGCCCTCGCCGACGAGCCGGTCCTCGCGGTGCTGGCGATGGCGGTGCTCGCCGTTCTGCTGTCCATCTGCTCCGAGGCGGACGCCTTCGTCGCCGCCTCGCTGTCGCAGTTCTCGCTGACCGCCCGGCTCACCTTCCTGGTGGTCGGACCGATGGTCGACCTCAAGCTGATCTCCATGCAGGCCGGGATCTTCGGGCGCGGCTTCGCCGCCCGGTTCGCCCCGGCCACGTTCGTCGTCGCGGTCATCGTCGCCGCCGTCACCGGGATGGTGTTGCTGTGAACCGTCAGGCCCAGGCGTGCGTCCTGCTGCTGCTCGGCGGGGCGGTGCTACGCGCCAGCCTCTCCGACCTGTACCTGCGCTACGTCAAGGAGGGGCTGCGTCCCTTCCTGATCGCCGCCAGTCTGCTGCTGATCGCCGCCGCCGTGATGACCCTCTGGTACGAGATGCGGCCCGCCCTGCGCCGGTCCTCTCCCGCCACGTCCTCTCCCGCCACTGATGCCGCGCACAGCGACCACGACGACCACGGGCACGCTCACCACGAACCGCGGGTGGCCTGGCTGCTGATCCTGCCGGCGCTCGGCCTGCTGCTGGTCGCCCCGCCGGCCCTTGGCGCGTACGCGGCCAACCAGTCCGGCACCTCGCTGGCCGCCGGCGGGCTCCCCGAGTACCCTCCGCTGCCCGACGGTGATCCCGCCACCATCACGGTGTACGACTACGCGGTCCGTGCCGTGTTCGACAAGGGGCAGTCGATCGGCGACCGGCGGGTCCGGGTCACCGGCTTCACCGTCGCCGGGGCGGACAAGCAGCCCATCCTGACTCGGATGCGATTGTCCTGCTGCGCCGCAGACGGCCTGCCCACCAAGGTCGGGCTGAGCGGCGGCAACACCCCCACCGGGCTCGCCGACGACACCTGGATCGAGGTGACCGGCCGCTACACCAGCCGGATGGGGCGAGACCCGATCAACGACTTCGAGATCCCGTACCTGGAGGTGGAGAGCTGGCGGCAGGTGCCGGCCCCCCGCGACCCGTACGAGTGACCGGCTCCGGGCCGCGACGCGGTAGGGGCTGTGCGCGCGTACCGAGGATCTTGCGCTAAGCTGTACCGGCTGCCGCGGGGAGCAACACGCGGGAGCATCGGGACGTGGCGCAGCTTGGTAGCGCACTTGACTGGGGGTCAAGGGGTCGTCGGTTCGAATCCGGCCGTCCCGACAGCACGGAAGGGCCGTCACCTGGGGCTGTTTCCCCTGGTGACGGCCCTTCTTCCGTGAGCTGAAACAGGCTGTTTGGCGGCCACCGCCTCGTTGGGTTGGGGACCAATCGGGGACCAACAGGCGCTGGGAGTAGCCGGACAACACGCGATCGGCCGACTAAGGATGTCGTCCACCCAACCTAGGATTCGTTGATATGGATCTCGGGGAAGCACTGCGCGGTGTGCATACGAACGCCTACGACCACTCGCAAGGGAGGGACCAGCCGGCTCAGCGACACTTACAGAAGGTGCGACGCGAGCTGTCTCCCCTAGTGCCGCCGGGGATGAAAGTGCTCGCCAGCGGCGCGGGTCAGAGCTTGCCCGTCGTGCCCTGGATCGCGGTGCTTGACCCCGACGTCACGACAACCGCGCAGGAAGGCCTTTACGTCGTTTACCTGTTTCGGAAGGACCTGTCCCGGGTCTATCTCAGCATGAACCAAGGCGCGACCCAGCACCAACGCAGGGCTGGTGAGAAGGGTCTGAGGGGTGTGGCCCAAGATCGGGCCGCGCTGGCAGTGCTACGCAACGAAAGCAACCTCATGCGTAAACATCTAAGCGACGAGGCCCTTGCCGGGCTGGCCGAGACGATCGAACTGGGGGCGCCGCGGAATCGGTTCCTGCCCTGCGGCTATGAAGAGGGCAACATAGCCGCAATCGAGTACGATCCAACGCAGCTGCCAGACGAGCAGATATTGCGAGCCGACCTCACGCGGTTCCTCGCGCTCTACGACGCCTGCGTAGCGATTAAGCGCGAAGTCTTAGCGACTGAGCCCGGGCTGATTGAAACGACGGCCGAGTCGGAGAAGTCGAAGCCGAAGTTCAAGCCCAAGCCGCCTGCGTTCCGTCCAAAGACACCCGCGGACTACCGAGCCCGCATGAAGGCGTACCTCCAAGAGCGTAAGCCTCGCCATGAAGCGCTGCTCAACGACTTTGCGGCGCAAGCCAAGAGCCTTGGGCTGATACCAGCTAACAACGCGCACCCCTGCGATCTCACAGTCGAGGGCCAGGGCAAACATTGGCTAGTGGAGGTAAAGACGGTAGGAGTGAATGCGGAGCATGCAGTCCGCGACGCTATCGGACAGCTTTTCTCCTACCGGCACTTCTGCTACCGAGAGAACGGACGGCCTGATCCCTCGTTGGTCGCGTTGTTCTCCGAACCCGTCGGCGATGCTCTAGTGGATCTGTTGATGTCGCTGGGCATCGAAGCGATCTGGCGCGACGGTGCTCAGTGGCGTGGAGGTGCACCGACCGGCGGAGACAGCTTGCTCGCCGCGGCGGTGCCGCCGAGCCCCAACATGACCTAAACGCACTGCGGCGCCCGCCTCTCCTCTCGGACTGGCGGGCGCCGCAGTGGTTAGACCGCGCGCAGCTGCGGGATGCGTTTGCGAGCGAGGTGAGCGCTGAGAGCTGCGCCCGCATCCGTAATCGACTGCCGGTCCGGGTGTAGGTACCGCTGGGTCGTGGTCAGCGATCCGTGTCCGGCGATCTTCCGTAGGACGTGCACCGGCACGCCTGCGTCAGCCATCCAGGTAAGGCCGGTGTGCCGTAGGTCGTGCCGGCGTAGGTGCTCGTATCCCAGCTTGGTGACAACTTCATCCCAATGCGTCGCGTCTCGCAGCACGGCGGTACTGATCCGGCCGCCACGCGGACCGGTGAACAGCCGGGCATCGGGCGTGGACACCGCGTCCAGGCGCTGAGCGACGATCGGCCGTACCTCTTCGATCAGTGGCACGGTCCGTGCGCGCTTTCCCTTGGTGCCCTTGTCGATCAGGCCGCCGGGGCTGGGTGTGGTCTGCCGGCGTACCGTCCACATCCACGTTTCCCGGTCGATGTCCTCGGCCCGCACTCCAGAGACCTCGCCGATTCGTGCCGCTGTGCAGGCTGCGAATATCACCACATCGGCCCACCCGGTGAAGCCGTTCGCGGACCGTTCGACCAGCGCGCCGGCAAGCGCGATCAGGGATTCCCAGTCAGGCAACGCCAGCGACCGGGGGTCGTCCAATTCGTCTGCGGCTCGCTGGTACTCGCGTTGCCACCCGGTGACCTGCGCCGGGTTGCGCGGGATAATGCCGTCGCGCACGGCCTGTTCCATCACCCGGACCAGCACAGCGAGGCTGTTCTTCACCGTAGATCGGCTGCATTCGTCAGCGATCCAGGAGTGAACCGCCCGGTCGACCGCGCCATTGGTAATCATGCGAACGGGAATGTGACCGAGCGTCGGCACCACCCGCTTGCGCCAACCCGCCAGGTACGGATCAAGCGTCTTGCGTTCCAAGCCGCGTAGGGCCAGCGTCATCACGCTCTCGCCGTACTCCGTGAGCCGCTTGGTAGCGGCGATCGGGTCGACGCCACCCTGTGCAGCGCTGACCATGCCGTCGATCCAGGCTTGCGCCTCTTCCGGGGTACCGACCGTCGTTGACTTGGACAGCCGGCGCTTGCTGGTCGGGTCGGTCCACCGCACCCGCGCCCGGTAGGGCCGATCGCGGCCGGGCCGGTGCTCGACATCGGCGGCCAGGCGCACGCCGATCGGTGGTTGCTGAGGCGAGGCCATCAGGCCGCCTGCGGGTAGACACGACGGGCCGACAGCCAACGCTCTACGTCGGCCGTCGCGTACTTCACTACCCGGTCGGAGATCTGGATGAAGGGCGGTCCTTGCAGGGGCTGGAGCGTGCGCCACCGCCGGATGGTCGACGGGTCGACGTCGAGCAGTTCGGCAAGCTCCTCGGTGGACATGAACGGCTTGGGAGAGAGGCGGATGACGTTGCTTCCTTCCTGGCGGTCGGTCGTGTCTGCGGGCTGATTCTGCGGCACGAGTCGCACGGTGAACGCCTTTCCGGGTGCGGGCGGGTACTGCGCTGGACAGAGGGGCGACGCTCTCAACAGGCGATAGAGCGACCACTGAGAGCGCCGTTGAGGCAAGATCTTCGATGGGCTGGTGTCTTCATGGCCGGAGTCTCTGTGTGGCTCTGAGCGGGCCGGTCTGCGCGGGTCGGCGGCGGGTTGCCGCCGCTTGTTGCGGGGAGGGCTGAACCATCTCCGCATCTCCGCATCTCCGCAAAGGTGGCTGTGAGCTGGGCAAACAGTTGCGGAGATTGACGGTCGATGGTGGTGGCCATCTCCGCAACCGACGGTGATCTCCGCAAGATCGTGCGGAGATGCGGAGATCGGACATGTTCTATCGGTTGAATCTCCGCAGGGTGTTTCCGCTGGTCGCCAAAGGTTTGTGCGGCGTTGCGGAGATGCGGAGATGGTTCAGCCGGTTTTCCTCACCCGTCGTGGCGTTCGACCCAGAACACGGACCGGTCGCCCCGGTCGTTACGGCCGGCGCGGATGACGTGTTCGCCGCGCCAGCGTCCGGCTTGCCCGGTCAGCAGACGGCCGAGTTGCAGCGGGTTGGGTAGCCGGCCGGCGGCCGTGGTGATGAACTGTCCATCCCACGGGTCGTTGACGTCGCTGCCGAGCTGCATCGGCTCAGCGTCCCGACGCAGCTCAGCCGCCGTGAGCGCACGACCGCCGTGGCGGTCGTGCCAGCAAGTGAGGAACGCGCGCCAGCGCGTTTCGTCTTCATCAATCTCCCGCACGTCCGCGGCGTTGGTCAGGAACCCGTCGATGCCATGATGCGCCAGGAACCCGCCGAGTGCTTGCGCCCACGGCGTGAACTGCCGCATCGACAACCCGGACACCTTGGGTGCTCCCTGGCGGGTCCAGTCGAGCACCAGCACCAACAGGTGCCACAGGACGGTGAGTTGGTTCGCCGGGACGGTGATCCACTGGTCAAGGTGCGGAATACCGAACCCGGATTGGTCGCGCAGTTCCGGGCGGGGCATGTTCGGGTCCAGGTGCACGCGGACCGTGCGGGAGGCCATGTCGCCGCCGACTTGCAGGTTGTTGCCGGTAGCCATCCACAGCCGGTCGTTGACGGTGGCGATGTTCCGCGACGCGCCCAACTGGCGGTCGGACCACACGCCGGTGGTGACGAGCTGCGCGAGTACCGCGGAGTCGATGACGGTGCCTTCGGCGAGGTTGTCCCAGATGACCACGCCGACCTGTTCGGCCAGGACGGCGGTGATGGACTTACGTAGCTCTTCGTCGGAGTAGGCCCAGGGCATGACGCGCTGCCCGTAGAGCATGCCCGGCCCGGCCGTCAGGATCGTCTTACCGGATGAGGGCATGGTGGCGTCGATCAGCGCGAACGGCGTCAGGCTGCGGGTGAAGTGCCGCAAGATCGGCGTCGCCAACAACGCGATGTAGTTCGCCCGGTCCGCGGCCGACGCCCACGGGAAGTCGCGCAGAAACCGACCCAACAGGAACCGGCGTGCCTCGGTGACCTGTTGCGGGGTGGGTTCGTCGGGCACCGGGGGCAGCGCGACCTTCGACGCGAGGTAGAGGCCGGTGGCCGGGTCGTAGCCCGGTTTCTGCAACAGGGTGCCGTCACGGCGCAGCACGGGTGCACCGATGATCCCGCGCAGCGGCGGCACCCCCGGCCACGTCTTGCCCGCCAGCACCGATGACAGGATCTCCCTCGGCGGGGTCACCTCCTCTTCGAACATCTCGGGGTCGCCGGTGTCGCCCTTGCGGGAGCGCAGCCGGTAGACGTAGGCATGCTCGGCGAGCAGCCCGGCCAGCCCGGCTGGCGTGACCACGCTGGCCGACACCGGCAACGGTGAGTCCTCATCAGCGGCCGTCGCCAGCCCGCCGGATACGGCTTCCATGTGGACCAGCGCACCGGCCGACACGTAGGTGTCGGGCAGCACCCCACCGACCAAGGCGGCCTTCAGCACGCGGATTGACTCCGGCCCGGACCCGACCTGCAACCGCTCCGTCATGCCGCCTCCCGAAGGTTGCCCAGGTGGCGTGGCTGACGCGTGCCGACGCGCAGCCCGGACGCGATCGTGCGAGCGACCTCGCCCGGTCGGAGCCCGGTAGACAGGGCGGCCGGTTCCAGGACGGCGTAGACGTCGGTGTCGGTGAGCGCGCCACCGGCGGCCAACTGGCCGAGCGCGACCGCGCTGGTGAACAGGGCGTGGTTGCGCTGCCCTTCGGGCGCGGCCGTGAGGTGGGCGACCTGGTTACGGATCGCGGCGGCGACGTACCGGCCGTGCCGGTCCGGCGGCAGCGCCACCGGGGCAGGCCGGTCAGCCGATCGCGGGGCCGGGGCGAGTAGCGACGCCAGCCAGTTCGGCAGCGGCGCCGGGTCGCAGTCCAACGCCACCTCGTACGGCCGGCCGTTGACCGTGGAACCGGCGGCTACCACGTAGCCGCCGTGCGCGCGGGTGTCGACCTTCCAACCCAACCCGCCTCGGTCGCCGGTGGTGTTGCGCAGCTGCGGGCCGCCGTCGGGGTGCTGGTAGTAGAGGTGACTGCCGCCGCTGGCCGTGAGCACGGTGTAGGTGACATCAATCCCGCCCGCCGGTGGTGCGTCGGGACCGAAGCCGCTCAGGTTGTCGATCGGGGTGCCGTGCCGGGCGGCGAGGGTGCCGAATACGTCCAGCCCGTCACACGCCCCGGCCCATTCCGGCGGCGGGGTGTCGTCGGGGCGCTTGGGCACGTCCAGGTCGACCACCACCAGACCCGACGGGCCGCACGCGATCCCCACGCCGTAGGGGTGCGTCGACCACGCTCGGCGGATACGGGTCGGGTCGGTGGTGGCGCGTTCCTCCCACCCCACATGCCGCCCGGCGGCCTTGCAGCGCGGGTCCGTTTGGTCGCAGCGCTCGGCGGTGCATCGGTTCGGGAACGCGGGCCGCTTCGCCTCATCCTCGGTGGCGTGCGGGTGGTCGGGGCGCAGGGGGAACACGTGCCAGCCGCGCGCCGCGCACGCGAGCGCGGCGGCCAGCAGCATGGAAGTGTCGGGCATGACGGTCCTTCCTGGCATAGGCGTGCTGGTGGTCAGCGCCGCGCGGCGCTGACCACCAGGAAGTGAGCGCGCGGAGCGCGCCGATCAGTGGTTTCGGGTCAGGTGAAGCACGCGCCGTTGTCGCACAGCGCGTCGTCGGCGGTGTCGAAGCCGGGCAGCATGTCCTGCGCCGTGGCGATCGCAGCGGCAAGTGGCCGGTTAAAGCGGGTCAGCCACACCGGGTCTTTGCCGAGCACGGCCCGCCGCTGGTTGAGCAGTGCCTCCAGGTCGCATGCCCGCGCGAACAGCTCGGGTCGGTCGCGGCGCGTCTCAGCCCATGTGGCGGGCCGCCTGAACGGGCAGAACCAACACGCCGACTTGGGCGGCACGGGCAGGCCGGCGGCGGCGATGATCCGGGCGCAGTCGTGGCGGCGCAGCGGCGGCGCGTGGTCCAACAGCGGGTAGACGGTGCGTTCGTAGGGTTCGGAGCGGCGGTTGTTGACCCGCTCGATCTCGTCCAGGCTGATGCCGACTCCGGCCGTGGCGGGATTGTCGGCGCTCGCGCCGTGGGCCTTGAGCCACCGGCCGATGACCTTGATTTTGAAATCCGCCGTGCACGATCGGGTGCCCGGGGCACCGTTGGACATCCGCACCGGGATCGGCAGCGACCGTGATCCGTCGCGGGTCAGCCTGCCGTACAGGGTTTCCCTGGTGCCGTCGCGGCGTATCCGGTGCAGCTCGTGAAGCTGGATGCCGTGCAGCGCCGCGTACGGCTTGGCGTACCGCTCCAGATAGTCCAGGGTGGCGGGGTCTTCGGAATCGTCACCGACGTTGGCGAACAGGAACACCGGAAAGTCAATCAACCCCGTGGCGGCCAGCACCAGGGCGGCGGTGGACTGCACCCCACCGCCATAAGAGAACACCCTCACGCCGCACCCCCCGACAGCCGGTTAGGGAACGGCAGCACCGTCGCGCCGCCGCTGTCGCCGGTATCGGCGGCCCGTGCGGCCCGGCGGGTGGGACTGACGGTCAGCCGTAGGTAGAGCCGGGCGCGGCCGGCGTCGCTGCCGGTCAACGCCCGGCGCGGCCCGCTCCACACGAGACGACCGGCGGCGGCCAGAGCGCGGGTGGCGGCGTCGAGCTCGGCCGGGGTGCCGGTCAGCCAGATTTCAAGGCCGGACAGCGGCGCGTCGCGCATGGAGGGCCGGTCGCCGTAGCCGCCGGCCATCAGACGTCCTCGGGCGGGAAGCACACCGGGCAGGCCAGTGCGCCTTTGTGGTCGGCCCACCCAGCGGAGTACTCGCCCCATCCGTGGCCGGCGTGCGGGTCGGCGGGGTCGGGGGCGGGTTGGCAGGCCGGGGCGATGACCCACCGCCGGTCGGCGGTGAACACCAACCGCCCGCCGCCGGACGGGTTGCCGTCGGCGTCGGTGCCGATGCTGTGGCGGGTGACCTTGTGCGCCAGCACACCGGGTTCGAGCCGGACAGGCGCGCAGACGATGATGGCGGCGCGCTGGCCGTTGGTGAAACGGACGGCCGGGGCGGTCGTGGTCATGGTGTCTCCCTCGCGGGTGGTCATCGGGTGCCCTGGCGGCGCAGGCGGCGGAAGTGGTTGAACGCGCGGCGACCGATGCGCAGCCGTAGTCCGGTGCCGGTGCAGCGGCGGCAGTCGGGCCGGCCGCGCAGGGCGCGGGGGCGGGTGCTGCGGCGGCGCAGTCGCTGCCACAGCGTCGGCGGGGCGGTGCCGGAGCCCTTGCAGCGGTGACAGGCAGTGAACGGCCGGACGTAGCAAGCACTGCCGTAACCGACAGCGACGATCAGAACAATTCCGACGAACAGGACTACGGACATTTCGGGCGCGTTTGTGCTGGTAGCGGCCATGGTGGGGGTCACTGGAGGCTCCAAACAGGGGGTTACCGGCGGTAGGCGGAGCGCCGCTCTACCGCTACCGGTGAATGTTGGTGCAGGTGGGACCGGTAGCGGCCCGGGTAGAGTTGGCTCTACCTCTTCTCGGACCGCTACCGGCCGCGCTACCGGTTCTCAGCCGGCCGCGCCGTCGCGCTCGGCCAGTGCCTTGGTCAGGTTTTCCAGGTACAGACCGGACCGGTTGGAGCCCTTCACCTTCACTTGGCGTGAGCACTCCACCTTCTTGCCGCGCACGAGCGCGGACAGCGCGTCCGGGGTCAGCGACCCGTAGGCGTCGGGGAATCGGTCGGCAAGCCGGGCGGTCAACACCTCCCAGTGCTGGCCCCGTTCGTCGGCGACCCACACCACCCGAAGGTCATCGAGGATGTCTCGCGCCGCCGGCAGGTCGGCCGGGCCGGTGACCCCGCCGCGCAGCGCCACGCCCCGGGCGCAGATCTTCTCTACGGCGGCCCGGTCGAGGTATGCGGCGCGGACGGAGGTCATGGGGCCGTAGCCGACCCGCACGCCCCACCCGGAGTCCACACCGACCTCGAACTGCGTTGGTCGCGCGCCCTGGCGGTACGCGCCCGTTCCCAGAGCGAGGTCCGTTTCGACGTGCGATGGGACAGCGAGGCAGGTTCGGTTGGCGATGTTGGAGGTGACGCCCTTGGGCAGGGACTCCTTGTCGATGCGCTGGGTCATCAGGATCAGGTGGATACCGAGTGCCCGTCCGCGTTTGATGATGCTGGTCATCGCGGCGGCGGCGGACTTGCCGATCTCCGGGTCGGTGATGAGTTCCTGTACCTCGTCGATCCATGCGACGATCGGCCGCAACCGGGCGTCCTTGCTGGCTATGGCCCGGTTGAGCTTGTTTTCGCTGTTCATGCCTTGGGTGGCGTAGTGCTTGATGCGCGGGCCGCGCACGTCGCACTCCTTGAGCAGCCACATCAGCATCCGGTACGCGGCCTGCTTCGTGCCCTCGTCCGCGCCGGAGCCGAACAGCCCGTCCGGGCACAGCGGTTCGAAGGCGTCGAAGTCCCCGCGTCCGGCCAGGTCGAACCCCGCGAACTGCACCAAGGGATCGAGGGCCATGCCGGCGAGCACCACCCGCCCGGACAGCGACTTGCCGGAACCGGGGAAACCGGCGAACAGGCTGTTGCGCTCGTCCATCCGGTACTCGACCGGCCGCATGCGCGGGTCGAACCCGTACACGAACGGCTTGAAGAAGTCCGTCTGCCCGCCGCGCAGCAGCGGCCACGGCGGCTGTTTCATCGCCGACACGGGCCGGTCGGCCACCCACAGCGCCAGCCGCGACGGGTGCTCCCGGGGCATGACCTCCGGCCACACCTGATCCATCGGCAGGCGCAGCCCACCGGCCAGCTTCGCCCGCTCATCCACCACGTCCACCGCGATCACCCCATCGGGCAAATCCACGATGGCCAGGTAGCCGGGGCCGTCACGGCGAATCTCCCCGACCCCGGCGGGGAACACGATGTCTTCCGGCCGCTTCACCAGACCGGTGGCCATGATGCCCTTACGGGTCAGCTCCGCCGTCAGCTTCCGGTAGGTCGGCCGCACCACGGTACGAGCCAGGATCGGCTTATCCAGGGGCCGGCCGTAGCGGGCCAACCCGACCAGCCCGGCGGCCAGCACCGGGCCTTTCACCCACCACGGGGTGATGTCGGAGGCGAGCACCACACCGCCCGTGCTGGTCGCGAGGGCGCCGGCGCTGGTGACCCACCACCGCCAGGACGTTTGACGCTGCCGGTGGCGGTCCAGCTCCAGCCACGTCTTCGGGTCGTTGCGGTTCGCCGCGTCCTGCCGCAGGTGCCAGTTCCCGGCTTCCGCGCTTGTCCAGCCCAGCACCCGCGAGGCCAGCCGGGCCGCGCCCTTGGGCGCGTACCAGGCCACCTTGCCGGCGTAGACCGGGGATAGCACCAGATGCGTGCCCACGTGGTAGCCCGCAGCGTTGACGGCACGGCGCAGCATGTCACGACGCTGGTAGCGGTCGGTCAGCCACAGCGGCAGCACCGGCCCGGAACGCCGGTCGAGCAGCTCGGCCAGGTCGGGGCGGCGCTCCGGCGGATCCACCGGCCCACCCAGGGCGACCGGTTCCGGGGTGACGGTTTCGGCATCGGCCGCATCGGCGGCAGACAGGCCCTGCGCGGCGGCGGCCCGGTCCGCGCGCCGCTGCGCCAGGTCCACAATCCGGGCCGCCTTCTCATCCGGCGGCGATTCGGCGGGGTTGATGATGGGATCGCTGGTCATGATGGGGGTTCCTCCAACGGTCGGAAGACTGAGTGGGGGCCGGCGGCACGGCACGGTTTCTGAGGCCATGGGGCCGTGCCGCCGGGCGGGGCTAGCGGGAGCGGCCAGAGCCGCCGCAGTCGGGGCAGGTCTTGAACCGGGTGCATTCGGTGTAGGCGACCGTCCGGCCGTTCTTGATGACCTCGGCACCCTGGTGGTAGTGCGCCACCCGGCCGCTTCCCTTGCAGTAGGGGCAGCGGGTGATCGCGTTCACGGCCTTGCCGATCAGGTTCTTGCCCATCAGGGGGATGCTCCTTCCGGCGGCCCCGGCCCTCCGGGGGGCCACCACGCGCGCGATCGAGGGGCAACGGTGAGGGGTGGGCTAGTTCTCGCCCAGCCAGTGCGGCTTGATCCGGCCCTGCGCCCGGCCTTTCTCGATCGCGGCCTGGGTCCGGGTGTCGGTCTTCGGGAACTTCTTCGCGTCGGCGCGGCTGTCCTTGCGCATCGCCTCGGCCAGCGCCGCGTTCAGCTTCATGTCTCGCTTCGCCATCTCAATTCCCTTCCCGGCCGTCCAGACGATCTGGCGGCCACCGCACACCACCGGGTGATGAGCCGGTGGCGGCGGAAGCGGACAGACATGCGGGGATGGAGGGGATCAGCGGCGGTCGCGGGGTGCCGCGCGGCCGTTGAGCTGCCGGCGGGCTCGTTGCGCTTCCGGGCTGTCGTGCAGCGCTTGGCGCTGCCGTTCGGCTTCCTGCCGGGCGGCCTTGCTGCCGGTGGCGGTAGCAGCGGCCTCAGCGTCGCGCCACCGCTGGTAGGCGTTCGTGAACCGGTCAGACATACTGGTGGTCCTCCCGAGATCCCATGCGGGGTTAAGGGGATGAGACCGGCGGCACAGCACTGGTTTCCAGGCCTGTGGGCTGTGCCGCCGGGCGGGGCTACGTGCGGCGGTAGGTGCCGTCCTTGCCGGCCAGCACTCGCGCCGAGTTGATGCCCCTGGCGGTCAGCCGCGTGCCCTTACCGGTGACCACCTCATAGGTGTGGCTGTCGTCGGTCGCCTGACGACGGCGGGCCTCGGTGCGGGCCTTCTTCTTCTCGTCCGCCGTGCGGTCCTCCCAGCTCATCGGGCGTCCTCCCGCACCAGGTGGGCCAGGGCGGCACCCATGCCCAGCACCGCGACGGGCAGGCAGGACACGAGAGTGGTGATCCACCACGGGGCCGCGGTAACGCCGTAGGCGACAAGAAGGTGATAGGCGACCTGACCGAGCGCGCCGACCGCGAGGGACGCCAGCGCCGACCACTTGGCGAACGTCCGCGCCCGGGTCGGTACCCGACCGGACAGCCACACGTACAGCGCGTACGCGGCGTACGCCTCTACCCCGATCGGCAGGGTGATCGCGGAGTCGATGGTGGCCCACGAACCCGGCTCAACGATGCCGGGGAGCAGGTCCACCTTCCCGAACCCGGTGAGCTTGCCGAGTCCGACCCACCCGGACCAGACGGCCACGAACGCGCCGAGGGCCATCAGCACCACCGGCCAAACGACCGGCCGCCGGGCCGGCTTGTCGGCGTCCGGCGTACCCGGGTGACCGACCGTCGTGGCCTCGGTCGACGGCTCGGCAACCACGTCCGTAACAGCCGTGGTCAATTCCGGCGCGGGGGTGCCGTCGGGGCAGGTGTCCGCCGGGTCTGTGCGGGGCGTCAGGAGTGCCCCGCGCACCGCCATCGCGCCGCGTAGCGCCTCGGTCCGGTCGTCTGCCGGGGCCGGGTCGGGGCCGATCGGCTCCGGGTGGTCGAACGTGGTCGGACCCACCGGAACGGCGTGGGTCCACGGGTCCGTGAGTGGCACGTCGATGTCGTCGGCCGGGTCGTCGTCGGCGTGCTCGAACGGCGGTCGCCAGTCCTTGTCCAGATCCGTCGGCAGTCCCTTTGCCCGCCGGTCCACCCCCACCGCGGCGAGCGAGCTCACCAGGTTCGCCACGTCAGGAGCGAGTCGGTACTCTGCGGCGATCTGCTCACCGGCGGGAACCTTGCCGGTCTGCTCGGCGCGCTGTACCACCTCGCGGAGCGCCTGCCACGGATCGGCGGCCACGTCCCGCGCGAGCCGGTCGCGCAGCTCCCCGGCCTTCGGGGCACCGATGCGGAAGTGCTGCATGAGCTTGTTCCGCGAGGGGATCTCGCCCAGCTCGTCGGCGAGCTTCCGGGCAGCCGGCAGCAGCTCGTCGACCGGCTGCGGGTACTTCGTGCCGTTAATGGTCGGGGCGGTCATCGGGTGCCTCCCAGAACGTCGGCGAGCAGATCGCGGTGGGCGGCGAACACCTCGCCGCCGTAGGCGTCGGCCAGGTGGCGCACAACGCAGGCGTAGTCGACGGCGGGCACCCACACGGCGCGGCGGGCGTCGTCGCGGCCGGTCACGTCGGGCAGCGGTCCGACGTAGCTACCGAGGTCGATGCGGACCGGAACGGTGACCATCCACGCCTCGTCCGAGGCGCGCGGGTCGGGCACGTAGCGGGCCGGGAGTGTCTTCGCCCACGGGGCCGTGTGGGTGGCGTTCAGGCCGGTTTCCTCGGCCAACTCTCGGAACGCGGCGGCGGTGGGGTCTTCGCCCGGGTCGACGTGGCCGCCGGGCAGCGCCCATCCGTGTCCGTCGCCGCGCTCGATCAGCAGTAGCCACCGCCACCCGTCGGGGTCCGAGGCGGTGACGATCGCGTCAGCGGCCAGGGCCTCACCCCAATGGCCGAGTTCATTGCGGCCGTAGCGAATGCCGGTCGGCGCGTACGGGTTGACCGGCCTGCCGTCGACCAGCGGGAACGGGATCGCGGCGGCGGCCCGCCGGGCCGTCCAATCGATCGCGGTGGGGTCTATGGTCGGGTCCGCCCACGACGCCCCGGCGGCGATGCCGGCCAGCACCGACGGATGGGTGTAGGTGCGTGCGGTCATCAGGCCACCGCCAGGGCGGCGAGCTGGTCGGCGGTCGTCGGGTCGAGCGGTGCGCCGTTGTCGGTGTACTCGATGGCGTGGGCGTAGATCTCCCAGCCGTGCCACGTCGGGTAGGCGTTCAGCGACCGGTACGGGCGGCCGTCGTTGGCGGTGCCCTGGTGCTCGCCGATCAGCATGTCCGGGTCGTTGAGTCCGGCCAGGTGCAGCCACGACTTCAGTTCGGCGATGCTGTCGAAGTCGACGGCCAGGGAGATGCCGTCGGACTGGACGGTGATCGCGGTCGGGTTGGCCAGCAGAATCAGTTCGGCCAGGATCGCGCGGCGGTTCTTACGGGCACTCAAGGGGAACTCCTTCGGTCAGTGGTTGCAGCCGGGGCAGCGCAGACCGGGGCAGCACACCCCGGAGCGGCGCAGCAGCAGCGCCAGCACGGCCAGGACGAACGCGCCGCCGGCCAGCAGCGGCAACAGAGCGATAAGCGCGGTGACGAGCTGCACCGCGAGGTAGCCGGCCACCGCCACGACGGTGGCGGCCGGGACGGCGACAGCGGTCACCACCGGCCAGCGGCGCACGGCGCGGGCCGGGACAGCGGCACGGGCGGCGCGGGGCCGGTCGATGAACCGGACCGTCACCCACACCCGGCCGTCGTCGTGCGGCATCTGCGCGGGCAGGGACATGCCGACAAGGCGGTTGGAGTCGCGCAGCGTCGCCACCACGGCGGCGACCTCGCCCGGGGTGCCGACCACGCGGCGGGCCACGATCGGGCCGGGCACCGGGTGGGCAGGGCGCATCATCCGGGCGGCCATCTCAGGCCACCCGAGTCCCACGGCCGGCAGCGGCGCGGGTGGCCAGCAGCGCGCGGGCCTCCCGCAGCACCCGCTTGCGCGCCCGGCGTACCCGCTGCCAGTCCAGATCCGACGGGGCGGGCTCGGCGCACAGGATCGTTATCTGCGCGTCGAGCAACAGCACCTCGGCGTCGATCAGCGGCATCTCCCGCTCGATCTCCGCGAGGTCATCAACGCTCGGACCCTCCGGGCCGACGTCGGCGTGGTCGTAGCTGTTCACTTGCGGTTCCTTCCGGAACGACGGGAACCCGCCACCGGACGGCGGCGGGAAGTGTGGGGCTGCCGGCACGGCTGGCAGCGGTTCTCATCAGGGGCCAGCGGAGAGAGCCGCTGACAGCGGTCGCAGGTACGCCACACCGCGTTGCCCTTGGTGGTCACTCGAACGGCAGCGAAAACGCTCACGGCCATGACGGCTCACCTCCACAAGCAGGGGTTAAGACGGAAAGCCGGGGTGGGAGCCGCGTAGCGGATCAGCGCGACACCCACCCCGGACAGGTGCAGATGCAGAGAGGCAGAAGACATCCGCGCGCCAAGATCAAGCCCGCTCGGCCCGCTCGCCCTGGACCTACAGGGGTCGGCCACCGTGTGACTCAAGGCGGGAATACCGCAAGCCCGATCAAACGCGGCGCTTCTGCTGTGAAGTTCTCAAAGACCGATCGCACAGCGGGACGTAGGCGCGCAGTGCTGCTACGCACTGCCTTCCTCGGACCCCGACTGACGGGATACAACGTGGCGTTGTATTCGTGACGCTACAGCGTCACGTTGTATTCGCGCAAGCACCTATACCGCGTAGGCTTGTACTGATGAGTGACGCTGACCTGCCCGCCGACTGGTGGACGACGGACCACGTGCGCACCTACCTCGCCTCGGTAGGTGCCCCGATCAGTCGCGCAACCTGGGCTTCTTACGTCTCACGCGGTCAGGCTCCCGCGCCTGATCGGATGTTCGGCCGGTCCCCTGCCTGGCAGCCCGAGACCATCCGGAAGTGGCAGGCCGAGAGGCCGCGCCGAGGCACCACCGGCTAGGTCGGATCATCTGGTGCCTCCTGTCCTCGGCTCCCGTCTGCGGCAGCACGTTGCTCGCCTGCCAATGAGACTGCCCGGCGGGCGGCGATTCGGGCAGCTCCTACGCACGGACACGAAGGACACGGTGTATGTCCACTGAGGTCCCTCGGCAGTTCAAGCCGAACCTTGTGCTGGTCAACCGCCGGAAGGCAGCCGGCTGGGAGTCACGCAAGCGCGCCGCGCGCGAGCTACACCGCGTCGGCCAGCAGCGCGGCATCCGCGAGACACCGACGGTCGAGGCCATCGAGAAAGCGATGTACCGCCACGAGACCGGGCGCGTGGCGGTCACCGACCCGATCTACCGGCAGCTCTACTGCCTGGCGTACGACGCAAGGCCCCACGATCTATTCGGTGAGCTGACCAGTGGCGCTGAGGACCGTCCGCACTTCTCGGCGCGATCCCACAAGTTCGTGACGGCGTTCGTCGGCGCTGCCGGCGCTGCCCGGTTGCGAGAGAGCGCAGGCTGCGCGCCAGCCGTGGGGGCGTGGCACACCTGCTACTCGGCTCCCGTGGAGCACCCGGAGGGCGACTGCACCCTGTACGTCTGGCCGTGCGGGTCAGCGATCTTTCACCTTGTCGAGCACATCCAGTTGTCCACGATCGCGGCACTCGCCGCGTGGCGGGAGGTGTCGTACGGCGACAACATCAGATGGGCCATCGATTACCTCGCGCCCATCGCGCCCGCCGAGGACGAGTCTGCGGTGTACGTCCTTGGCGCTCAGTGGGTTGTTGAGCCAGCGTGGCCGGGTGAGCTGTTAGATACGGCGCTGCGCATCATGTCGACGCCAAAGGTTCTGTTGCACCGTGGCCGCCCTATGGACGACGAACACCTGGCGCATGCCGAGCTAATCGAGCAGTCGTTGCTGTCCGAGGCATACGACCACGTAGGCATCGAATCGTTCGGCGTACGCGGGACTTCGGTGGGCTACGCGTCATGGTCCGGAGTCGTGTACCACCCAATCTCAGCCGAGCGTTCCTTGACGGAAGCCGAGATCGTCGCCTGCGAGCTCGCGGTTCAATCCATGTGGGCATATAGCGATGCAATCGCCCGGCAGGTAGAGCAGGGGCGAGATCCGCACGTGCCGCCGGAACATGGATGGCGATACCTTCGGGGGGTGCGCTCCCGACTCACTATCTCCCGCCTACGGGAGACCGGGCAGCATCAGGCGATGCGCCGAGCGATTCTGCGGACGTGTGACCTAATGCCAGCCCTAGATCAAGCCATCGAAACCCTCCGTGATACGGATCGAGGTTAAGCCAATGACATCGGGCCGTCCTGTACTTGTCGTGACCGACATGCAAAACGGCTTCGTGCGCGAGCAGTCAGCGCACATCGTTCCTGTCGTTGTCGACCTAGTACGCCGCTGGCAGGCAGCTGGTGGCGACACGCTCTTCACCCGATACCTGAACTACCCTGGAAGCCCCTTCGAGCGGTTCTTTGGCTGGCTGCGGCTCCAGTCTTCCCCCGACATCGATTTCGTGCCCGAGTTGCATCCGTACGTAGATCGGGGCGCAACGCTCGACAAAAAAATCTACAGCCCATTCACCTCAGAGGGCTTGGCGCTCTTCAAGCAGCGCGGATGGGAGGAGTTTTACTTCTGCGGTATCGCTACCGAAAGCTGTGTTTTGAAGGGTGCCGTAGACGCATTTGAGCACGACTTCACGCCGTGGCTGATTGCGGACGCCTCGGCGAGCCATGCGGGGACTGAGGCACACGAGGCGGGCCTACTTGTCGCGCGACGTTTCATCGGTTCCGGCCAGGTAATCCGGCTGGCCGACATTCCTACCGGGCTCATCGCCCTGTCACCGCTGGCACCGGACGCATCTTGATCTGCGAAAACGCCTCGAACCTCGGCGACAGTCAAATTTCGGAATGCAGAGGAGAGCCATGAATGAGCCAGCCTTGCGGGGTCTTGATGGGTCGCCCTACTTAATCGCAGACGGTCCCGACGCAGACGAACAGATTCAGGATTTAATTGAGGCTGAGCGAACCGCGCGGGCGCGCCTTCGTGCGGTTCGCGCAGAGCTAATAAAAACCGGGCTGCTGCGAGAGGTATCAAACTACCAGCGCTCGCGTGAAGTATACGAAAGCAACGCCATCGAGGGGCTTGGTCCTTCGATGCAGAGAACGCATCAGATTTTGACCGATCCTATGTCTGAGCGCCTGGTGAGCAAATTCGACCACCAACTGCTGATCAAGAGCATCGTTGCAGACGAGGATATGAAGACGGTGCTTGGCATCGAAGGTGCGCGAGTTCTGGCTCAACACTTGGCCGGAGACCTTAACTCAAGGCCCATAACGGAGTCGGACCTCCGGTCACTTCACGAAATGATTGCCGCCGGCGAGTCGTATGCGGGGCGATACAAGCACTTTCACATCAAAATCTCGCGTGCTGCCCACGAGCCACTGCTGCCTATAGACACCCCTGCGGCAATGCACGACCTCGTCGCATGGCTTGCAGGCGAAAATGAGCTTCCGGCCACTATACGTGCGGCGTGCGCACATGCTTGGCTTACCCACATCCATCCGTTTGAGGACGGAAACGGCAGACTCGCGCGCATCCTTGCCAACCTCATTCTTACTCGATCTGAGCTGCCGCCCTCGATCGTGAAGAATCAGTCTGAGCGTGGAAACTACCTTGACTGCCTCGCGCATAGCGACGTGGCCGGAGACATCTTGCCGCTGTCAACGCTATTTCTCAAAACGGTGAATCGCTACGTGAAGCAGATTGAGCGCCCTTCCTTCATTCGACGAATGTTCGACGCAGAAATCCGTGGCAGATCTCAAGGCCTGTACCGCAGATGGCACATCCAGATGAGTGAGCTGTCGAATCAGCTTGTCGTCGAGCTGCGACTGGCGGGGATTGAGGCTGCCAAGGCGGGGGAACTCGGGCCCGAAGAGTTTGCGTTTATTCGGAGGCTTGACAGTACGGGTAACACCTGGCATTTGTTGTTGCGTAACGCTGCAGGCGCCGAGTTGCTGTTGTGGTTCGGCTACCCGAGCTTCGAGATGCGCCGTTGGGTTGAGCAGGGAGAACATTTTCCGTCACTTTACTTTTCGGTGCGCAACAACAACCTACGATTCCGCCCCTATCGTAAGGCGACGCCTGCGGAAGTGGGTGACGTGTCCGAGGTAATGCTCGTGGTGGACATGGAACCACGCATTTTCGCCTTAGTAGACGGGCGGCCGCGTGTTATGAACACTGTGGAAGCCGCTAGATTCATCTCTGACAGGATTGCGGATGCATACCTATCGGGTCGCATACCGCTGCAACTCCCAGACGAGCGCAGTGTCCATCGACCGGCGGAGAGCAGTGAGCTGCCATGACGGCGAGCCGACTTCAAGGTCCGCCCGTCGTGGTGGGCTGGGCGGCGGCCCGCCACGACGGTGGGGCGGGTCGATGGCAGACGGGATGGCTAGGAGGCTGGGGCGTGGCGCCGCGTGTTTCCACCCGACGTAATCCGTGGACGACAACTGGCTCGGGCAAGGACGCAGGAAGAGGCACGGGCTAATGCCAAATCCAGAGATCTCAGGCTGGGTAGATCTTCGCCCTCTCAGGATAGGGTTACTTTTCAAACCGACCCTGGCTGCCTTCGCGACCGCCGTGAAGCATGCAACCGCATCGTGGGGCGGAATCTACTTTCCTTTCATTGACCCGACCGACGAAACGACGGCGCTCAGGGCAAGTGCGGTGCTCGATGTAGACGTCCTGCATGCCGTAGACGACAGCTCGGAGTCTCAGCAGTTGTCGCGCCAAGACGGGTATAGATGGAGGACCGGAGGCGAATGGGGTCCATTTGGTGTAGGTGGCAACGTCTTCCCCTCTCACGTCCAGGGCGTTGATTGGATCTACGACGAGGACCCTGAGTTCACCCGGTACTCGTACCCGAAGTGGCGACCAGATCATCCGCTCGCGAATATTTTTACTGCCCTGTATGGCGCGTTTGGTGATGACGATTTTAGTCGAACGACCGCCTCGGCATTCGAGCGTAGATCACACTCGTCTGATGCGGGAGAGGCTATAGAGGAATTCGGGAGATGGCCTGATGATCCCGGTTACCTTACTCCTATCCTGCTAACTGGCAAGGAAATTCGGTATTCAGGCGATTGGGAAGGTGTAGCTGTTGTTGTAACCGACCCAGATGATGCAGCTCGGTTGTGCCTGCTCTGGAACCTCAGGGCGTCCGGAGCGCAAGTTTTCCCGTGGGTGAATGGTCACGAGGAGGCTTCCAATGCATCGCTGGACCTATGGCTGGATCGGAGACTTGATGAAAAACTGATTCCGAACCATACACGTGGTGACGGCGTATCCCTCGGACCGCATCTCGCAATACATGTCCCGCCTCATACGCAGATACCCGAGAAGCTCGCGAGTCTGCTAGCCGGCAAGGGCGTAACATGTTGGCGTACGGAGGGTGGCGCCACGCCTGCGCGTGGATGGATAGGTCACCATCCTTTCCACACGGAGTTCTCGCAGGTATTCAGAGTGGAAAGCTCGCGGCGTCGGATATTCGATATTCCACTGCCAGCCATGGGAAACGCGCGCTGGAAACGCAAACATCAGCCGGGATTTTTGGCCGCTGACATAATCATCACCTCAGTCCGAGATCTCGGCCCGGACTTGACGCTCGTTATGCCGGCCATGCGTGAGTTGTCAGCCCTGATACACGATCGGGGTGTGACCGACGAACGGGCTCATAGAGTAACGGTGGATGGCCGTTCTGTCGCTGTCCGTTCTGATGCAGGGGCGGTCGAGATCTCGCCCGTGCGGTCTATTGACGTCATAGAAAGGGTGGCAAGCGGGACTGGATGGGCGTATCGGCAAACTGACAATGGGAGGTTTTCTGGTCGACTTATCGAGAGGCTGGGCGGTAGATCTAGCTATGTGGCCAATCAGCCCGCCGTGCGAACTGTGATGACAAAGGCGGCCAATTCTCATACTGGCAGACCAATTACGGCCTTGATCAGTCACGCCAAGCGGGAGCAAGGGGCGTGGCCTTCATTCCTGATGCGGCAACCGGCTGCAACCTACCCGACTGACGTCGTGCACTACCTGCTCACCCGAAAGACGCTACAGGCAGTTCTGCCTGTGCGCTGCCCGAGGTGCAGCGCTGAGGTGCCCGTGAGGCCGGAAGATCTACGCTCAGACCACAACTGTGAACTCTGCGGCGAGCAAACGCCCCTCGCGCTCGCTCTTGGCAAGAGAACCAGGAATGACTGGCTGTACCGGCTTGCACCCGAGATCGCTCCGGAGCGGCTAAGTGAGACGCTTCCTGTGATGGCAGTCTTATCTGCACTCGGATCTCATTCGACACTGGATGCCTATCCGTTCGCCCTCGGCTTGGAAGTGACCTCCCCAACGTCGAAATTCGAACTCGATGTCACGATGATCTTAGATGGGAGCCCTCGACCGCTCGTCGTTGTCGGCGAGGTTAAGAGTTACAGGGATCCGATCACGGCGGAAGACGTAGCGAATCTTCGGATCATGCAGAGTTTCTTGAGGGGCAAGCAAATTGATTGCTACATCCTTGCAGCAACCCTTCAAGAAAAGCTCCCGGATGAGACGGTCGCTGCACTACGGTCGGCTTGCGAGGAGGCCCCACCTTCGATTGGGCATGTTGTACTGCCAGTCTTTCCGATTGTATTGACAGGGCAAAACCTTTCGGTCCCGTACATGCATGAAGATCATCCGACAAAGTGGAACGAGGTCGGCACAGGTCTGTCAACACTTGCAGTCGAATCGTGCAAGCGAAACCTTGGGTTGGTCGATGCTAGGTTCGAGGGTCGCAAGGGTGGGAGTGATTTTGTGCCAATATGGCAGACGCCTGCGTGAGGGTCCGCAGGCGAATGCGGCGGCCCCAGCGGTAGAGCCCGGGCGAGGCGGATGAGGCGGGGCAGCGAAAGAAGCAGCAGCGGCGACGGCTAACGACACAGGACACCATAATGGGCAATTCAACGCTATAGATAGGAATTCCGTAGCACCCAACGGTGCGTCGCTCGTTGAGGCAAGACTCTCGACGACTCTCGGCGGGTCAGTGCGAGTTGACGCTACTCGGCCTCTTCTGGCCGCAAGGGCTGAGCAGCAACCCGCCTCTCGACAAATCGCCAGGCGTCAGCGCCCGGGGACCAGGTGGGGACCACACGGCGTGCGCGATGGTGGCCAGCATGCCGTCGACCACACGGCTTGGTCTTGGGGAAAGCGTGTGTGACGTGCGTGGACGTGTGGCGAAGCGTCCTGGGGGTCAAGGGGTCGTCGGTTCGAATCCGGCCGTCCCGACGCATCTCAGAGGGCTGATCCGGCATCCGGATCGGCCCTCTTCGGCATTCCGGGAACCAAGATCAGTCAAGTTGGCGGTGGCTGGCCCTCCTTGACAGCTGGTCAAGTTTCAGGTGGCTACCCGGGTCATTTGCCGAATTGTTTGTTCTCTGGATCAAGGCGCCCGCAAGCGGGCCGCGCCGGCCCGGCCCCGGCCTGCTGGCGACCTCCGGCCGGCATCGGCCGGACCGGCCGGCCACGCTGACGAGACCAAGACCCTCGAAGGACTCGGGGCTCCGCCCCAAACCCCGGCCCTCCTCAGAGATCGGCCGGGGGCCGATCACCTCGCCGGGCACCACGAGGGCTACCAGCCTCCCCGGACGGGGACAAGGTCGTTCGTCCGGTAGGGCGGCCCCGTCCGGGGAGGCTGGACGGTCTACGACTGCCCGACGAGGAGATCCGCCAGCATCTGAGTTGCGCGTGTGACTAGTCGCGCGTGAGTCCTGGCGGAAGGGCGTCTTCGTCGGTCCCGACCCGGCGAGCGTTGACCAGCGGATTGTCGTGCAGGGCGGTGATCAGTGGGGCGGTCCCGCCGATGTCGGTCCAGATGTCGTCCCAGAGGGCGGAGACGAGCCAGGAGTGATCTGCAGGGAAGAACAGATCGGGCAACGATCCTTGTCCGGCGCGCATGTGACCGGTCCGCCAGGTGAGGGCTTGTTCGGGTCCTGCTTCGACCAGCACATACGGCCAGTTCCAGTAGAGGGACACCTTCGGAGCGAGGGGGAAGACGATGTCGTGGGCGCCCGTGTCGAGATAGCCCAGCCACCAGGGCTGGTCAGGCGTGTGCTGGGTGAGTACGTCGATCACAGCGCGTTCATGGGCTTGGACATTCACGCCGTCGGACGGGTAGAAGGTGGCGTAGGCGCCGAACACCGGCGGTATCGCTGTGGTGATCGAGAAGCCTTCCGTGGTCTTGCCAGCGATCCAGGCGATGTCGCCGGCCGTACCGATCCGCCAGCTTCGCCCGTCCTTGGTGACCTCCATGGAACCCATCATGATGGGATCGACCTTGGTCTTGCGGGGTCTCGCGTCCTCGGGCGCGAGGCCCGGTTCCGGTTCGGTCGACATGCCTGCTCCTTTCCTCGGCCACCGGCGGGCACGCCATGGTCGGTATTCACGAGGCCGGGTCTGTAGGCCACCACTTCGGCTACGCGCACATAGGTCGAGGGAAGCAGCCCGGCGTGCCATTAGCGTGCCATTGGGCGAGGACAACAGGGGCCAGCCGAGGCCACGAGAGACTGCCGAGACCAGGCGGCCGGGTCGGTGGCCTGCCGGAGATCGGCAACTCCCAAGCTGACGCTCCCGGCCGCCGCGACCGGGCGACGGTCCGCCATCCAGTCCGCAAGAGGTCCACGGAAGATGGGGGAGCGGTGAGCGATGTCGGAAGGCGTTTCCGCCGCTAGTCCCCCAGGTGCCCAGGTGGGCGGGACGGGCAGTTTGATCTCATAGTCCCTCGGTCGCGTGCCATCACGCCGCTAGATTCCTCCTCTAGCACGACGTCGCCCGCACGGCCTGATCTTGGGGATAGCGTGCGTGACGGGCGTGGACGTGTGGCGGATCGTCCTGGGGGTCAAGGGGCCGTCGGTTCGAATCCGGCCGTCCCGACGCAGCTCAGAGGGCTGATCCGGCATCCGGATCGGCCCACTTCGGCGTTCCGGGAACCAAGATCGGTCAAGTTGGCGGTGGCTGGCCCTCCTTGACCGCTGGTCAAGCTTCAGCGGCCAGTGCGGTTTATTGCCAAATTCCTCTCTTGCTGTATCAAGGCGGCTCGCAAAGCGGGACGCGCCGGCCCGGCCCTGGCCTGCCGGCCACCTCCGGCCGGCATTGGCCGGGCCGACCGGCCATGCTGAGGGACGACAAGAATTTGAGGATCTCGGGGCTCCTCCCCGAACCCCGGCCCTCCTCAGAGATGCCGCCGCGGATCACCTCGCCGGGCAGCACAAGGGCTTTCAGCCTCCCTGGGGGGGGAGGCCGGAAGGTCTGCAACTGCCCGACGAGGAGATCAGTTCCCGCCGTAAACGGCGCTGCGGTCGCCCAGAGCGTCACCGCCAGGTTTTAGACGCGTTCCAGGAGAACCACGGGGATCTCCCGGGTGATTCGCTGCTGGTAGGCCGCGTACTCCGACTTGGCCGACACCATCAGGCGCCATAGGTGCGGACGCTCTGCCGCAGTGGCGGGGCGCGCGCGTGCGGTGAAGGTCTCCGTACCGACCTGCACCGTGACGTACGGGTCGGCGAGAAGGTTGAGGTACCAGGCGGGGTGGTGGTCCGAACCACGGTTGGAGGCTGCCAGCACGTAGCGGTCGCCGTCGCGTTCGTAGACGAGTGCGGTGCGGCGCAGTTCGCCGGTTTTCCGGCCACGGGTCGTCAAGAGCAGGTCATTCACGCCCGGCCGTGGTCGGCCTCCGGTCTGCTCGAAATGGCGGATGTGCTCGGCGACCCAGGCGTTCGGGCTGTCGTGGACCTTCGGCATCACGCCTCCCGGACACTCACGGCGGCGCGGTGGTGGCGGGGTGCCTCGATCTGGTCAAGCAGCGCGATCGCGAAGTCCGCGTAGCTGATCCGGCTGACCGGATCACCGTGATCGGCGACCCGGTAATAGCCGGTACGCGCGCCGTCATGGTCGAAGTCGCCTGCGGGAGCCATGTACGCCCAGTCGAGCTCGCAGGTCCGAAGCTCCTCAAGGCCCGCCGCGTGGCCGAGGTAGAAGGAGCGGTATTCGTTCGGGTAGCCGGGCTCATCCATCAGGGGAGCACCCGACGCCCCAGGCATGATCGATGCGAGGCCGACCACCACCAGGCGGCGCACGCCCGCCTTCGCCAGGCCGGTGGTCAGGGCACGGGACGACGCGGTGAAGAAGTCGTGCGGTGGCACGGACAGGTCCACGGCGGCACTGATGGCCGCGTCATGCCCGGCGGCCGCATGCTCGATGCTCACCCCGTCCGTGACGTCGCCTGCCACCACCCGCGCGTCGGCCAAGTCGTCGTGGCCTGCGGGGTCGCGCACCACGGCGGTGACCTGGTGGCCGCGTCGATGCGCCTCGGCGACGGCCTGCCGCCCGGCCCGGCCGCCCGCGCCGAAAACCACGATATTCATGAGTAACCGCCTTTCACCAGGGCCGGAGCCCATGCGCCCGGCCGGTTCGGCGACGCTATCGGGGGCAGCGGTTACCACTGGGATACCGGCTATCGTGAGGCCATGAGGAAACCCCTGCCCGCCGACATGTTCGACGAGCTGTGCCCGTCCTCGCTCAACCCGATCCGATTCGGCGACAAGTGGGCGGCGCTCATCATCCGCTGCCTGGAGCACGGGCCTCGCCGGTTCACTGAGCTGCGCGTGCCGCTGAGCCGTGTCACTCCCAAGGTCCTCACCCAGTCGCTGCGGTCGCTCGAACGGGACGGCCTGGTCAAGCGCACCGTCTACGCCGAGGCCGCGCCGCATGTCGAGTACGAGCTGACGGCGGTGGGCCGCAGCATGCTCGAACCGATGGCGGTCGCCTGCGCCTGGGCCGAGCAGCATTGGAACGAACTGCTCGATGCCCGCGACTCGTACGACGACGCCACTCGCGCCGACCACGCCGCGTGACACGGCGGGCTGTGGGCCCGACGTTGCAAGCAAGGCCGGGCGCTGGGCGGGCCATCAGCGTGCCATCGGGCCAGGACAACAAGGGGTCGTCGGTTCGAATCCAGCCGCCCCGACGCAGCTCAGGGGGCATATCTCATCGATGGATACGCCATCTCGTCGTGTTCGGGTGACCAGCTGGGTGGCTATCGGCCTGAGATGCGGGCACCCTGACACTGGAGGGTCGGTCCAGGGGATCACCCCTGGTCAGACGAGACACGATCAAGCCCTCACGCCCGGGATCCGCAGGGCGATCCACAGTACGAGCCAGCGCGCCGGTGGCCGCGAGCCAGGCCCAGTGGCCAGCACGGCGGCCGGTACCGCCGCAACCGCCTCTGACGGTGGTCACACCTCCCCAGATTTTTCTTGACTCATTCCAGAAAAGGGGCCAGACTGCCGAGCGTGGCCAGCGCCTTGAACTTCACTCAGCTACTGCGCGACGCCGCCCTGCGCGTGACCCGCCCCCGGGTGGCGGTGCTGCGCGCAGTGCACACGCACCCGCACGCCGACACGGACTCGATCATCCGTGCTGTCCGGGCGGGCCTGCCCGAGGTCTCCCACCAGGCCGTGTACGACGTGCTACGCGCGCTGACGGCCGCGCACCTGGTCCGGCGCATCCAGCCCGCCGGCCTGGTGGCCCGCTACGAGTCCCGGGTCGGCGACAACCACCACCACATGGTGTGCCGGTCCTGCGGGGTGATCGCCGACGTCGAGTGCGCGGTCGGCGAGGCACCCTGCCTGATCGCCTCCGAAAACCACGGCTTCTCGATCGACGAGGCCGAGGTCGTCTACCGGGGCCTGTGCCCCGACTGCTCCACCGAAGATCGTTCCTGAGCCTCACGACACCCCTGGAAGGATTCCCGTGGCTGAGAACCATGATGCAGTCGTCGGCGACATGAACTCGCCGGAGAGCGAGGGTCGCTGCCCGGTCACCGCCGCGCGCGCCCCGCACCCGACTCAGGGTGGGGGGAACCGGGACTGGTGGCCGAACCGGCTCAACCTGAGGATCCTGCACAAGAACCCCGCCGTGGCCGACCCGATGGGGCCGGATTTTGACTACGCCCGGGAGTTCCAGACCCTCGACCTCGACGCGGTGAAGCGGGACATCGTCCAGGTGTTGACCACCTCGCAGGAGTGGTGGCCGGCCGACTACGGCCACTACGGCCCGTTCATCATCCGGATGGCGTGGCACAGCGCGGGCACGTACCGCATCAGTGACGGCCGGGGCGGTGCCGGGGCCGGCATGCAGCGCTTCGCGCCGCTGAACAGCTGGCCGGACAACGCCAACCTGGACAAGGCCCGCCGGCTGCTCTGGCCGGTCAAGCAGAAGTACGGCCGCAAGCTCTCCTGGGCCGACCTGATGATCTTCGCCGGCAACGTCGCCCTGGAGTCGATGGGGTTCCAGACCTTCGGCTACGCCGGCGGTCGGGCGGACGTCTGGGAGCCCGACGAGGACGTCTACTGGGGCCCGGAGTCCACCTGGCTCGGCGATGAGCGGTACACCGGTGACCGGGATCTCGAGGAACCCCTGGCCGCGGTCCAGATGGGTCTCATCTACGTCAACCCGGAGGGCCCGCACGGCAGCGGGGACCCGCTCGCCGCGGCCCGGGACATCCGCGAGACGTTCCGCCGCATGGCGATGAACGACGAGGAGACGGTGGCGCTGATCGCCGGCGGGCACACCTTCGGCAAGACCCACGGCGCGGCCGACCCGAACGTGTACGTGGGCCCGGAGCCCGAGGGCGCCCCGATCGAGGAGCAGGGCCTGGGCTGGCGCAACAGCTTCGGCACCGGCAAGGGTGCGGACACGATCACCAGCGGCCTCGAGGGCGCGTGGACGAACACCCCGGTGGCGTGGGACAACAGCTTCTTCGAGATCCTGTTCGGCTACGAGTGGGAGCAGACCCGTAGCCCCGCCGGCGCGATCCAGTGGAAGCCGAAGGGCGGCGCCGGCGCGGGGACCGTGCCCGACGCCCACGACCCGACCCGTACGCACGCCCCGACGATGCTGACCACGGACCTCGCCCTGCGCGAGGACCCCGTCTACGCGCACATCTCGCGTCGCTTCCTGGAACACCCCGACGAGTTCGCCGACGCCTTCGCCCGGGCCTGGTTCAAGCTGACCCACCGGGACATGGGACCGGTCGCGCGCTACCTCGGGCCGCTGGTGCCGAGCGAGACGCTGATCTGGCAGGATCCGGTTCCGCCGGTGACGCACGAACTGGTCGACGCCACGGATGTCGCCGCCCTGAAGGAGCGGCTGCTGTCCTCCGAGCTGACCGTGTCGCAGCTGATCGCCACGGCGTGGGCCTCGGCATCGACCTTCCGGGGCAGCGACAAGCGGGGCGGCGCCAACGGGGCCCGCATTCGGCTCGAGCCGCAGAACGGTTGGGAGGTCAACGATCCCGCCGAGCTGGCCATCGTGCTGCGCGCCCTGGAGGGGATCCAGGAGGAGTTCAACGCCGCCCAGACCGGCGGCAAGAAGATCTCGCTGGCCGACCTGATCGTCCTCGGCGGCTGCGCGGCCGTCGAGCAGGCCGCCCGAAACGCCGGTTACCAGGTCGAGGTGCCCTTCACCCCGGGCCGTACGGACGCGTCGCAGGAGCAGACCGACGTGGAGTCCTTCGCCGCGCTCGAGCCGACCGCCGACGGGTTCCGCAACTACCTCGGCAAGGGCAACCGGCTGCCGGCGGAGTTCCTCCTGGTCGACCGGGCGAACCTGCTGACCCTGAGCGCACCCGAGATGACGGTGCTGGTCGGCGGTCTGCGGGTCCTCGGTGCGACCTTCCAGCGGTCGCCGCTGGGCGTCCTCACCGCAACCCCCGGGTCGCTGACCAACGACTTCTTCGTGAACCTGCTCGACCTGGGCACCGAGTGGAGGCCCACCTCGGAGGACGCGCAGACCTTCGAGGGCCGGGACCGGAGCACCGGTGAGGTCCGGTGGACCGGAAGCCGCGTCGACCTCGTCTTCGGTGCCAACTCCGAACTGCGGGCGCTGGCCGAGGTCTACGCCAGCGACGACGCCCGGGAGAAGTTCGTGCGCGACTTCGTCGCGGCGTGGATCAAGGTGATGGACCTGGACCGGTTCGACCTCGCCTGACCGACACATGACGAACGCCGGGTGGAGCGGGCCGCTCCACCCGGCGTTCGTGGTCGTACCAGGATCAGCCGTGCGCCTTGCCACGGCCGCCTGGGCCGAGCTTCTTGCGGGGGCGTACCGAGATGTCCACCGGGCTGCCCTCGAAGCCGAACTCCTCGCGGAGCTTGCGCTCGACGAAGCGCTGGTAGCCGGCGTCCAGCGGCGCGGTGGTGAACAGCACGAACCGCGGCGGCGCGACCCCCGCCTGGGTGGCGAAGAGGATCTTCGGTGCCCGGCCGCCGCGCACCGGGTGCGGGGTGGCCTGGACCAGGGCGGTCAACCACTGGTTGAGCTGCGCGGTCGGCACCCGCGTCTCCCAGCTCTGCAGCGCCTTGCGCAGCGCCGGGGCGAGCTTGTCGACCGCCCGGCCGGTCTTCGCCGACAGGTTCAGCCGGATCGCCCACGGGATCCGGCGCAGCTCCCGCTCGATCTCCTTGTCGAGGTAGTAGCGGCGGTCACCGTCGACCAGGTCCCACTTGTTGAAGGCGATCACCAGCGCCCGGCCGGCTTCCACCACCATGGTCAGAATTCGCTGGTCCTGCTCGCTGATGACCTCGCTGGCGTCGAGCAGCACCACCGCCACCTCGGCCGCCTCGATCGCCGAGGCGGTCCGCAGGCTGGCGTAGTACTCGGTGCCGCTGGCCCGGCCGACCCGCTTACGCAGCCCGGCGGTGTCGACCAGTTGCCAGGTCTCCCCGCCGATCGTCACCAGACTGTCCACCGGGTCGACGGTGGTGCCGGCGACCGCGTCGACCACCGCCCGCTCCTCGCCGGAGAAGCGGTTGAGCAGGCTGGACTTGCCGACGTTGGGCCGGCCCACCAGGGCCACCCGGCGCGGACCACGCGGCCGGTTCTCGACGATCGGCGGCGCTTCGGGCAGGGCGTTCATGATCGCGTCGAGCAGCTCGCCGGAACCCCGGCCGTGCAGCGCGGAGACCGGGTACGGCTCACCGAGGCCGAGCGACCAGAGCGAGGTCGCCTCCATCTCGATGGCCGCGTTGTCCGCCTTGTTGGCCACCAGGATGACCGGCTTGGCGCCGCGCCGCAGCATCCGTACCGCGGCCTCGTCCACGTCTGTCGCACCGACCATGGCGTCGACCACGAAGAGCACCACGTCGGCGGTGGCGACGGCCGTCTCGGCCTGCGCGGCGATCGCCGCAGCCCGGTCCCGGGCGTCCGGCTCCCACCCGCCGGTGTCCACCACCGTGAACGTTCGGCCGTTCCACTGCGCGTCGTACGGCACCCGGTCCCGGGTCACCCCGGGCACGTCCTCCACGACCGCCTGGCGGCGGCCGATGAGCCGATTGACCAGGGTCGACTTGCCCACGTTCGGCCGCCCGACGACGGCCACCACGGGCTGCGGGCCCGTCGGCTCCTCGACGTCGAGGTCCGGCTCCCGCAGCTCCACCCACCCGTTGCCGTCGGTCATGCCACTCCCCGCTCCGTGAGCAGCTCCCGCAGCCGGGCCACGACCTCGTCGATGCCCAGCTCGGTGGTGTCCAGCTCCACGGCGTCGGGCGCCTGCTGCAGCGGGTTGACCCTGCGGGTCGAGTCCAGCCGGTCCCGACGGGCCAGGTCGGCGGCGGTCGCCGCGACGTCGGCCGCGTCCTCCGCGCTGCGCCGCTGCGCCCGCGCCGCCGCCGAGGCGGTCAGGTAGACCTTCAGATCGGCGTCCGGGGCCACCACCGCGCCGATGTCGCGGCCCTCGACCACCATCCGGCCGGCGTGGGCGATCATCTCGCGCTGCCGGGCGACGAGCATTGCCCGTACCGCCGGCACGGCGGCCACCGCGGAGACCGCACCGGTCACCTCGGGGCCACGGATCTCCGCGTCGACCTGCGCCCCGTCCACGGTGACGCCGTACCCCTGGGGGTCGGTGCCGATGCGCAGCTCGACCTCGCCGGCGACCTTGGCCACCGACTCCACGTCGGCCAGGTCGACGCCGGAGCGCAACACCGCCCAGGTGACCGCCCGGTACATCGCCCCCGTGTCGAGGTAGCGGGCACCGAGACCGGCGGCGAGCCGGCGTGAGACGGTGGACTTACCCGAACCGGACGGCCCGTCCACAGCGACCACGCAGCGCCCGGTCCGTACGTTTTCCTCCACCGTTGTCCTCCTCAGCCCGTACCTCGCCGGTCACCGGTCGCTCCGATGCCGTCGAGCGGTCGTTACCATCGTTCATCATGCCCACCTACGGGCCGGCCACGCGCGCCGCCGTCACCGGCGGCCGCCGGCCGGCTCGAAGCCTACCGGCAGCGGTACCCGATCGAACGGCTCAGTCACTCACGGCCTTGAACAGCGCGGCGACCTCCGCGTTGGTCAACCGCCGGGTCCGCCCGGCCCGCAGGTCACCGAGGCGGATCGGCCCGATCGCGGTACGCACCAGCCGACTCACCGGGTGCCCCACCTCGGCCAGCAGCCGCCGGACGATGTGTTTGCGCCCCTCGTGCAGGCTCACCTCCACCTGGGCGGTCTTGCCCAGGGTGTCCACCACCTTGAACGAGTCGATGGTGACCGGGCCGTCCTCCAACTCCACCCCGGCCGCCAGCCGCTTGCCCAGGTTGCGCGGAATCGGGCCGGCCACCTCGCAGAGATAGGTCTTCTGCACCCCGTACGACGGGTGCATGAGCCGGTGCGCGAGCGTGCCGTCGTTGGTGAGCAGCAGCAACCCTTCGCTGTCCGCGTCGAGCCGCCCGACGTGGTACACCCGCTGTTCCACCCGGTTGCCCAGGAAATCGGCCAGCGCGGCACGACCCTTCTCGTCCGCCATGGTGGAGACCACTCCACGGGGCTTGTTCATCGCCAGGTAGACCAGCCGGGTGTCGGCCTGCAGCCGCTCGCCGTCGACGTGGATCACGTCGCGGGTCGGGTCGACCTTGTCACCGAGCTGCGCCACCCGACCGTTCACCGTGACGCGACGGCGGAAGATCAGGTCCTCGCAGGCCCGGCGGGACCCCACTCCGGCAGCGGCGAGCACCTTCTGCAGGCGCTCCGCGCCGGTGAACACGGGGGCGTCGGGGTTCGGGGCACGGTCATCGCGTCGCATCGGCAAGCTCTTCTACGTCGTCGGGAAGGAACGGGGCGAGCGGGGGAAGGTCGTCGACCGAGTTCAGCCCCAACTTCTCCAGGAACATCGTGGTGGTCCGGTAGAGGAACGCACCGCTGTCCGGTTCGGTGCCGCACTCCTCGACCAGCCCTCGGGACACCAGGGTACGGATCACGCCGTCACAGTTCACACCGCGGATGGCCGAGATCCGCGAGCGGGTCACCGGCTGCCGGTAGGCGACCACGGCGAGCGTCTCCAGCGCCGCCTGGGTCAGCCGCACCGACTGCCCGTCCAGCACGAACCGCTCGACGTAGGTCGCGTACTCCGGCCGGGTGTACAGACGCCAGCCGCCGGCGGCCCGGCGTAGCTCGAAGCCGTGCCCGGCGGCGGTGTATCCGGCGGCGATGTCGTCCAGCATCGGGCCGATCCGCTCGGGCGACTGCTCCAGCACCTGCGCCAGGATCAGCTCGCTGACCGGTTCGTCCACCACCAGCAGGATCGCCTCCAGCGCGCCCCGCAGTTCGACATCGTCCAGCACCGGCGCCGCCGGCTGCGGTGCGGCCGGTGTCCGCCGCCGACCCCGCTTGCCCCTGTCTCTTATACACATCTAAAAAAAAAAAAAAACCGATAATCATATAAAGATTTACTTCACCACAAATAAAAATTAATAATCATACACAATTAATAGAGACAC
>NZ_SMJY01000170.1:0-13793 GCF_004348355.1 Micromonospora sp. KC721
GCTGGGCGTAGTTCGCCGGCGTCGGTGGCACGTTACGCAGAGCCACCGCGTTCAGGGCGTTGATGTCGACGCCCAACTCCATCGTCGGCGAGCAGAACAGCAGCGGCAGATCACCCTCGCGGAACTCCGCCTCCCGCTGCTCCCGCTCGGCCGGCGTGACCTGGGCGGTGTGCTCCTTCGCCTGCAATCCGGCCAGCAGGTGGGAGGTGTCCCGGTAGAGGTCGCGAAAAAAGGTGTTGACCCGGGCGCCGGCCTCACCGGACAGCTGCTTGCGGACCCGGTCCTCGGCACCGACCTCACCATCGCCTGGTTGCCAGAGCAGTGCGTCCGAGCGGAGCCGGTAGCCGCCGATCAGGTCATCCCCATCGCCCGGAACCGCCTCGATGACCAGGCCGGCCTCGGTCAGCACGGCGAGTAGATCGCGGATGATGTCCTGTGCGTCGGTGACACTGCACGACTGGCCGGGCTTGTCGTACTGCCGCTTCAGGTACTTGCCGAGAGCGCCCCGCCCGGACAGGTGCAGGTAGGCGCGGGGGCGGCCCTTGCCGCTCGGCTTGGGGAACGCGATCCCGGCGACGGTCGCCCGCTCCCGCACACCAAGCGCCCAGGGCTCGGCCAGATGCTGCACGGACAGCCGTCGAATCTCGTCAAAGCCCTCCTCGGTCAGGCACCGCACGTCGATGGCCAGGTTGCGGCGCAGTTCGTCGAGCAGGGTGGCAGCGATTTCGTACCGATGCTCCGGGTTGTCGTCGCGCAGCAGGTGGTGGCTGCGGTCCCAGATCTCCTGGTCGGCGGCGACCTCGTGCAGATAGCGGTAGCCGACGCGCAGCAGGCCGGTCTGCTCCAGGTTGGGCATGGTGACCCGCCAGCCCCGCTCAAGGTCCAGGTAGAGGCGGTAATTGACCACCTCGCGCAGCGCCCGCCAAATCTCTTCCTTGCCGTAGCGCACCTCGGGCCGACGGGCGAACTCCCTCAGCTCCAAGCCGAGCGCCTCGGTGACCCGCTGTGCGACCCGCTCGTGAGTCAGGCCGTCCGGTTCCTTTTCCGCTGCGCGGTAGAGCGCGCCGCGTAGCTGCACGACCTGGACGAAGTCGTTGAAGTGGCCGGCCTGGAGCGAGGCGTCCTGCCGGTTGTCGACGAAGGCGAGCAGTTTGCGTGCCGGCTTGTCGAGACTTCGGGCGGCCCGCAGGGCGCGGACCACGCTGGCGCCGATGACGGACAGCGCGGAGCTGCGTCCCTCCGCGGAAAGCTTCGCCAACTGCGCGAAGTCCTTACCCCGGCTGCGCTCGTAGGACACCCGGCAACGCAGGCAGAACCGGAAAGGGGTGGTAACCCAGGCAGCGGTGACTCCCTTACCCGGCGGAACCTCGGCGCCGCTGACGTCAACGTGCACCACTTCAGGCAGGTGCTTGAGTTTGTCCTGCGCCGGTACGGTGGCGCCGTCGCCGGTGAGCACGGTCCAGGAGTACGGCAGCCGCCCGTCCTGTACGGCGATCTCCAGGCTCTCCGGCCACGGCTGGTCGTCGCTGAGGTAGAGGTAGCCGCCGTCCTCGCCGGTGTCCGAGTCCTGCCGCGCCTCGAAGCCGTTCACCGACCGCCGCACACTCAGGTACTCCTGGCCACACTCACGGCAGAACGCCAACGGCACGAGGATTTTCCGCTCGGTCTCGCTGCTGTCCGGGGAGACGGTCTGGTAGCGGCTGGTGATGTGCCGACTGGCGGGCGACTCGATGGTGACGTAGACGTTGTCGCCCTTGGAGAGGAACTGATGCAGCCGGAAGGCGAAGACCGGTCGCCCCGTCTCGGGGTCGATGACCTGGGCGCCCGCTTGGAGCACGCCCTGAATGGCCGCCTGGCACACCTCGGTCGGCTCCCCCGTCAGCTGCGCCAGGTCGTCGGCCGCGTTGGGCACGGTAGGCGGGATCCGCTTGCGCACCAGCCGGCCGCTGCCCTTCTCAGGCTCTACGCCGAACGCACTCTCCACCCAGTGCGCCAGCGGATTCCGACGAAATTCGTCGAGGCTCGGAATCTGCCCAGTCCGGTGCCAGCGGCGGACCTGCTCGGCAAGCATGTCTTCCCCGGCACCGCCGGTCGTCGCCCGGCGAAGCGACTCGCCGATCACGTGCTCCGGCACGACCGGCTGGCCGAACAGGCGGGTTGCCACCTCCGCGACCACCGCGCGCTGCCGTACGGGGTCACCCTCGGTGGTCATCGTCGCCGAGGTACCGACGCACTGGAGGCGCGGTGCAGCGCAGGCGTCCTTGGTGCGGCGAACGAGGAAGGCCACGTCGGCGCCCTGCCGTCCACGGTAGGTGTGCAGCTCGTCGAGGACCAGGAACCACAGCTCCCGGGCCGCCCGGATCAGCCGGTCGCGCTCCCGGCGCCGGGTGAGCACGAGTTCAAGCATCACGTAGTTGGTGAGCAGGATGTCCGGCGGGTCGGCGAGAATCCGGCGCCGGGCGTCGGCGTTCTCCTGCCCGGTGTAGCGGTCAAAGGTGACCGGCGGCTTGTTGTCCGGAAACCCCCAGCAGAGGAACTTTTCCAGCTCGCGCAGCTGGCTGTTGGCCAGCGCGTTCATCGGGTAGACGATGATCGCCTTGACGCCGGGTCGATAGGTGCCGTCCGCCTTCGCCCGCAACACCCGGTCGACGATCGGCACGATGTAGGCGAGGCTCTTGCCCGAACCGGTGCCTGTGGTCAGGACGTAACTGTGGCCGCCACGAGCGGTCGTGATGGCGTCGCGCTGGTGCTGGTGCAGCCGCAGCGGCTTGCTGCCCGGGTCTCCCGGATGCTCCTTGAGGCGAAAGATCCGCTCGATGTCCGGGTGCAGCAGACCATCCGTGACCAGCCGGTCGACGGTGCCCCCGGAGGCGAAATTCGGGTTGAGCGACACATAGGGCGCGGGCCACTGGTAACCGGAGGCGGTGCGGCCCCAGACCTGTTTCCTGATCCGCTCGTCCCGGGGGTCGACGAAGCTCGATGTGAACTCGCGATAGTCCCCGATGAGTCGCTCGCGAACATCGAAGATATCCATGTGTTCTCCCCGGAGCCCCACGCCACCAGGCACCGATTCAACCACCTTGTCACCGTCGGGTAACGCCCCGGATGCTGGATCAGCTCATTCACCGGCCAGTCAGTTGATCCATTTCCGGCCGACCGTGCGCCGGCCGCCGCCTGTCGACCAACAAATCGGTCGGATCGTCGACATTCGACGGCATCGACAGAGGCACGGCAAGGTCAGACCGGGCGACGGCCGGCGAAGCCGCACTCGACGCGGTGGTACCAGCGCACGTCGGGATCCCCCTCCAGCCAGCACCACAGCACCGGACGGCCCGCCCGCTCGCCGGGGAAGTCCAGCAGCACCGGGGCGATGCCCTTGACCTGGATGTGGTGGGAGTTCAACTCCTCCAACACGGCGTGCAGCCGGGCCTCCAACGCCTTCACCTCGGCCACCCCGCCGAGCACCGAGACACCGTGTGCGGCCAGGTCGGCGCGGAGTTCGGCCAGGTCGGCGCGGAGCCGGATCAGCTCGTCGACGCGCGGACGCAGGGTGGCCACCAGATGCCGTGCCTGGGCGAGAGTGAACACCCGGTCAGTATGGGCCACCGCCGATGGTCGGTGTCGCCCTCACCCGGCCTGGGGGCCAGCGCGCGCTTGATCAACTCCGTTTGGCGCGAATCGCGGTGTCCGAGCGCCGGGAAACCGCCACTTGCCGCAAACGGAGAGGCGCGGGGCGGCCGGCGGGACCGCTCCCCCGAGGGTCAGTCCGCGTGGGCGGCCAGTTCCCGGGCCCGGTCGCGGGCTGCCTCCAGCGCCGCCAACAGAGCCGCCCGTACGCCGTGCTTCTCCAGCTCGCGTACGGCCGAGATGGTGGTGCCGGCCGGTGAGGTGACCGCCTCGCGGAGCTTGACCGGGTGCTCGCCGGAGTCCCGGAGCATCACCGCCGAGCCGATCGCGGTCTGCACGATCAGCTCGTGCGCGACCTGCCGGGGCAGGCCGAGCAGGATCCCCGCGTCGATCATGGCCTCGACCAGCAGGTAGAAGTACGCCGGACCGGAACCGGAGAGCGCGGTCACCGCGTCCTGCTGGGACTCGGGCACCCGGATCGTGACACCGAGCGGGCTGAACATCTCCTCGGCCAGGGCGAGGTGCTCGCCGGTGGCGTGCGCTCCGGCGGAGATGGCGCTCATCGCCTGGTCGACCAGGGCCGGGGTGTTGGTCATCACCCGCACGACCGGGGTGCCCTCGGGCAGCCGCCGGGCGAAGAAGGTGGTGGGCAGACCGGCGCAGAGCGAGATCACCAGCTTGTCGGCCGGCACCTTGGGACCGATCTCGTCGAGCAGCACGCCGGCGTCCTGGGGCTTCACCGAGATCGCCAGCACCGCCGCCTCCTCGACCGCGGTGAGGTTGTCCACCACCCGGACGCCGTACCGGGCGGTCAGCTCCTCGGCGCGGGCCGGCCGCCGGGCGGTGGCCAGCAGTCGGTCGACGGGCCAGCCGGAGCGCAGCAGACCGGAGAGCATCAGTTCGCCGATCTTGCCGGCGCCGATCACCGCGACCGTGTGCCGGGCGGGTGCCATCGGTCGTACCCCTTCCGTCGCGGGAGCCGGCGGCGCGGCGGGTGACACCCCCCGCGCCGCCGGCCCACGGGCGATCAGCTGCCGAAGAAGACCTCGGCCTCGACGTACCGCTCCAGCGGCACGGTCTTCAGCTCGCGGGTGGCGTCGGCCAGCGGAACCCGGACGATGTCCGTGCTCTGCATCGCGACCATCTTGCCCCAGTCGCCCTCGTGCGCCGCGTCGATGGCCTGCAGGCCGAGGCGGGTGGCGAGGACCCGGTCGAAGGCGGTCGGGGTGCCGCCGCGCTGGATGTGGCCGAGCACGACGGTGCGGGCCTCCTTGCCGGTCTTGGCCTCCAGCTGCTCGGCGAGCCACTGGCCGATGCCGCCGAGGCGGACATGGCCGAACGCGTCCAGCTCCTGGTTGTGCAGCACCATCTGGCCGTCCAGCGGCTGGGCGCCCTCGGCGACCACCACGATCGGGGCGTACTGGTGCTGGAAACGCTTCTCGACGTACCCGGCGACCTGCTCGACGTCGAACTGCCGCTCGGGCAGCAGGATCACGTTGGCGCCGCCGGCGAGGCCGGCGTGCAGGGCGATCCAGCCGGCGTGCCGGCCCATCACCTCGACCACCAGGGTGCGGTGGTGGCTCTCGGCGGTGGTGTGCAGCCGGTCGATCGCCTCCATGGCGATGTTGACGGCGGTGTCGAAGCCGAAGGTGTAGTCGGTGGCGCCGAGGTCGTTGTCGATGGTCTTCGGCACGCCGATGACCTTGACGTCCAGCTCGTGCAGCTTGGTGGCGACACCGAGGGTGTCCTCGCCGCCGATCGCGATGAGCGCGTCCACGCCCTGCGCGGCGAGGTTCTCCTTGATCCGCTCCACCCCGTTCTCGATCTTGAACGGGTTGGTCCGGGACGAACCGAGGATGGTGCCGCCGCGCGGCAGGATGCCGCGGACCTCCGCGATGCCCAGCGGCTTGGACAGCCCCTCCAGCGGGCCCTTCCAGCCGTCCTGGAAGCCCACGAACTCGTGACCGTAGCTGGCGACGCCCTTGCGGACCACCGCCCGAATGACCGCGTTGAGACCTGGGCAGTCGCCGCCGCCGGTGAGCACGCCGATACGCATGATCTGCACATCCTCCTGGAGCATCAGGTGAAGCCCGGTTAAGCCCCAGGATATGTGTCAGCTCAGACCATCGGCGCCGTTGCCGGCCCGGGGCGGGCCGTCAGTGCCGACTGTAGTAGGCGCCGGTGTACGGCGACACAACGGCCCGGGTCCGTTTGTGGTTACCAATCAGTAGCCGGCCTCGCGGTCCTGC
This sequence comes from Micromonospora sp. KC721, assembly GCF_004348355.1. Classification (NCBI taxonomy): domain Bacteria; kingdom Bacillati; phylum Actinomycetota; class Actinomycetes; order Micromonosporales; family Micromonosporaceae; genus Micromonospora; species Micromonospora sp. KC721. Next base: position 5,877 of record NZ_SMJY01000170.1, read on the forward strand.
TCCGCGCACGGTTGTCGACCGGTCACCGCCGCCCGCGCGGCATCGAGCAGGTCGAGCACCGTGCCGCCCGCCGGCTCCCAGTACCGGACCGCCCCGGCGTGCACCTTGATCAGGGTCAGGCCAGGAGTGTCCAGGCCGTCCGGAAACCAGGAGGTGAGGCCCGGTTGCCACAACCGCTCGGCCCGGGCCCGGTCGTAGCCCTCCCGCGCGCTGCCCGACACCGAGACCCAGCCGTGCCGCCGCTGGTCCGGAAAGGAGACGTTGACCTCGGGATTCACCCGGATCTGGCGCACCTTGGCCGACCGGGCGGAGGTGAAGAACCACAGCTCGCCGTCGAACTCGACCTCGGGCAGGGTCATCGGACGGCTGACCAGTCGGCCGTCCACCCCGGTCGTGGTCAGCATGCCGACCCGGGCGTGCCGGACCAGCTCGGTCACCCGGCGGCGGGCGTCCGCGTGGTCGGTCGGCTGCCTGCTCATCACGTACCCCCTTCACCGTCCCTCCCTCGCCGAACCGTGCCCGGGACGGAGGGGGTCAAACCTGCCCCGTCGCGCCCGTCATGGCCCGCCACCGGGCCAGGTTGTGCCGGGCGTCGACCAGCGCGTCGTGTCGGTCGGCGTCGGCCTCGGGCAGCCGCGGCCGACCCCGGTCGTCCCAGAGCTGACGCAACTCCTTGGTGAACCGGGGGATCTCCCGGGGCAGCGCCGGCATGGCGCCCCAGAGCTGGGCCAGCACCACGTGGTCGTACGCGGCGTACCAGGCCCACAGCTCCAGCTGCTCGCCCGGCCGGTCGCGGACCGGCGCCATCAGGAAGTCGTACAGCTCGTCGCGGATCCGCTGGCGGGAGCGCCAGGCCCGGTCGGCCGGCGAGGGGAGCTTGTCGAGCACGTTGCGACGCACCCAGGGCACCGCCCGGGAGTCGTCGAACTCGGTGGAGACCGCGTAGAACTCACGGCCGTACTCGTCGACGACGCCGATCGAGACGAGGTCGACGATCCGGCCGTCCTCGATGAACTCGCAGTCGTAGAAGTAGCGGTAGACCATCGTCCCTATCCTCGCCCATCCGCCGACGGCGTCGCCGCTGGGGGCAGATGGACCGGCCGGCGCGGACGGCTCGACCGGATCACCGTGAGCGCGCGGCCGGTCCGGCGCAGCTCGGGACGGTAACGGAGACGGCTTCAGGGGTGTACAGCACGCAACTGGGCCGTCATGATCTGATGTGTACCGCTACCGGACGCCGACCGGGGTCAGCCACCCCGGCAAGGGCCGTCAGGGTCACCCGGTGAGCGAGTCGTAGGTCCGTGACCGGGGGAGGGGTTCGGCCGTGGAGATGCGCCTGCCGGAGCCGGGTGACGCCCTCACGGGCGTGGAGATGTTCGCCGGCCTGGAGCCGGAGGCACGCCAGCGGGTCATCGCCGCTGCGGTGCCCCGCACATACCGCAAGGGCCAGTTGCTCTTCGTCGAGAACGATCCCGGCGAGTCGCTGATCGTGCTCCGTCGGGGGGCGGTGGCGGTGTTCCGCACCGCGCCGACCGGCGAGCGGGCCGTGCTGTCGGTGATCCGACCGCCGGACGTGCTCGGCGAGGTGTCGCTGCTGGATGCCTCCACCCGCTCGGCGTCGGCCGAGGCGATCGAGGACTGCGCCGCCCTGGCCCTGTCCCGGCCCGCCTTCATGGAGCTGGTGCACTCAAACCCGCGGATCCTGGACGCGGTGATGCGCTCGCTGGGCGGGCTGATCCGCCGGCTGACCGAGCAGAACGCCGACCACGTCTTCCTGGACCTGCCGGGTCGGGTCGCCAAGACCCTGGTGCGGCTCGCCGGCGAGAGCCAGGCGCCGATGATCACGATCGAGCTCAACCAGAGCCAGCTGGCCGAGATGGCCGGCGGTTCCCGGCAGAGCGTCAACCAGGCGATCGGCTCGTTCGCCAGCCGGGGCTGGCTGCGTACCGAGGGCCGGCGGATCGTGGTCACCGATGTCGCGGCGCTGCGCCGCCGGGCGGGGATGAACGAACGCTGACAGCGCGACGCGGCCGGGCGCGGGGCGCGCCGGCCGCGTCGTCGGGCTCACCCCGCAGGCGTCACGGGTTGGTGCCGGTCGGGCCCGCCCAGTTGGTGCCGGTCGGCCCCGCCCAGTCGGTGCCGTCCTTACCGCCGCCGGAGCCCTCGCTGACGACCCCCTGGGCCTGGAGCATGGCCAGCGTGGCGGCGTCCACGTCCACCGAGTCCCCGGCCGAGTGCGTCACACCGTCGCCGTCGGTCCAGTCGCTCTCCAGCTTGACGTACACCATGACCTGTCCCCTTTTGTCGATCATCAAATGTCGTGGCCGCCTGACTGTAGCGCCGCTGGCCGGGCGGAGGAGTGTCCACAAACCAACAGCCCGGTTCCTGACAGTGCTGGTGGCGGTGATACTCGCGGTGGACGCAGGACGGCGCCCGGCCGCCGGGCGGCCCGGCAGACCCAGTGGAGGGTGTCATCTCCGCGCAGTGTGACCGATGTGGACGCCCGGCCGCCGAGCGCGACCGCTTCTGTGGCGGCTGCGGGGCGGAGCTGGCTGACACCTGCCCGCGCTGCCGGCATCCGCTCGCCGCCGACGTGGCGTTCTGCACCTCGTGCGGAACGCCCCGGCCCCGGTCGGACCGACCGGCCGTCCCGCCGCAGGAGGACCGGCGGCGGGTCAGCGTGCTCTTCGTCGACCTGATCGACTTCACCCCGTACGTCGAGCGGACCGACCCGGAACAGGTCCGCGGCATGCAGACCGGCTTCTTCGCCGCGGCGCGGCGGGTGGTCGGCCAGTACGGCGGGGTGGTGGAGAAGTACATCGGAGACGCCGTGATGGCGTTGTTCGGCGCGCCGGTGGCCACCGAGACCGATGCGTTGCGCTGCGTCCGGGCCGGCCTGGAGTTGCAGCGGGTGCTGACCCGGTTCGCCCCCATCGGTGCCGACGAACTGCGCTTCCGGGTGGGCGTGGCGACCGGTGAGGCGCTGGTCGACGTGGCCGCCGCCCGCGACGGCGGGCAGGCGATCGTGGCCGGCGACGTGGTCAACACCGCGTCCCGGATGCAGTCGGTGGCACCGCCGGGCGGGGTGCTGGTCTGCCGGGTCACCCACGCGCTGACCAGGGAGGCGATCCGCTACGCCGCACAGTCGCCGGTCACCCTGCGCGGGCGGTCGTCGCCCACCGAGGTCTGGTTGGCCCTGTCCCCGGTACGCCGGCAGCCCACCGACCAAAAGCCGGACACCACGCCGCTGATCGACCGCGAACACGAGTTGGGTCTGCTGGTCAACGCGCTGCACCGGTCGGTGCGGGACCGGATGCCGCAGGTGGTGACGCTGTTCGGGCGGGCCGGCATCGGAAAGAGCCGGCTGGTGCGGGAGTTGCACCGACACGTCGGGCGGCTGGTCGACCAGCCACTGACCTGGCGGACCGGGCGCTGTCCCCCGTTCGGGGAGAACGTCACCTTCGCGGCGCTCGCCGACATCGTCAAGGCCGAGGCCGGCATCCTGGACACCGATCCGGCCCTCACCGCCCAGCGGCGGCTGGCCGCGGCGGTGGCCGAGCTGGTGGGCCCGGGCGAACGGGACCGCGTCACCGACGCGCTGCACCCGCTCGTCGGGCTGGCCGGCACCGGGCTGCCCGCCGAGGAGGCCGAGTCGGCGTGGCGCCGTTTCCTGCTGGCGCTGGCCGCCCGCCGCCCCACCGTGCTGGTCTTCGAGGACCTGCACTGGGCCGACACCGCCATGCTGCGCTTCGTCGAGTTGCTCGGTGCCGCCGCCCGTGACGTGCCGCTGCTGCTGCTCTGCACGGCCCGCTCCGAGCTGGTGGACCGCCACCCGGGTTGGGCGGGCACCATCACCGGCTCGGTGACGGTCACCCTGCCTCCGCTGCGCGACGCCGGCATCGCCTCGCTCTACCAGCACATGTTCGGCCAGGCGGCGTTCCCCGCCGAGATGCTCACCCCGCTGGTCGAGGTGGCTGGCGGCAACCCGCTCTACGCGCACGAGTACGTGCGGATGCTGATCGAGCAGGGCGCGCTGCGCCGCGGCGGGCGCGGTTGGTCGCTGAAGGAATGCCCGGACCTGCCGATGCCGGAGAGCGTGCACGCGGTCATCGCCAACCGGGTGGACCTGCTCGACGGCAAGGACCGCGCGGTGCTGCTGGCCGCCTCGGTGGTGGGCGTGCAGTTCTGGCCCGGCGCGGTCGCCGCCGCCCTGGGCCAGCCGGTCGAGACGGTGGAACGCGCGCTGCGCCGGCTGGAGCAGCGGGACTTCGTGCACGAACAGGCGACGTCCACCATGGCCGGCCAGCCCGAGTTCCGGTTCCGGCACGTGCTGGTCCGCGACGTCTGCTACCAGCGACTGCCCCGCACCGAACGGGTGGCCCGGCACGAACGCACGGCGGACTGGATCGACGCGCTCTCGAACAGCCGCGACACCGACCTGGCGGAGGTGCTGGCGCACCACCGCTGGGCGGCGCACGAGATCGCCCGGACGCTGGGCACACCCATCCGGCGGTACGCCGGCCCGGCGCGTGCCGCCCTGCACCGGGCGGCTCGCCGCGCGTACGCCCTGCACGGGTTGGCGGCGGCGGCCGGCCATGTGGCCCGCGCCCTGGGCCTGGCCGACGACGGCGACCCGGTCGACCGGCTGCGGCTGGAGCTGCTGAGCACCGAGATCTCCTTCTACCGGGACGGCAACGCCTTCCTGTCCGGGGGCGGCCCGGAGCAGTTGCAGGCGCTGGCCGACCGGCTGCTCGCCCACGGCGACGAGGCGTGCGCCGCACGGGGGTGGACCCTGCTCGGTCAGGCGGCCTGGCTACGCGCCGACCGCAGCGCCGCGGTGGCCTGCCTGGATCGGGCGGTCACCCTGTTCGCCCCGCTGCCGGACAGCACGCAGAAGGCCGACGCGCACGCCGAGCTGGGACGGCTGCACATGCTCAACTACGAATGGGACGCGGCGGTCGCCGCCGCCGAGACGGCCGCCGCGATCGGTGAGCGGCTGGGGCTGGCGGAGATCCGCACCAACGCGCGGATCACCGCGGCAACGGCCCGTTACCAGGCCGGCGACCGGGCCGGTCTGGACGAGCTGCACGCACTGGTCGAGATCAGCCGCACCCAGCAGCTGCTCGCCCTGCCCCGGGCGGTGCAGAACCTGGCGTACGCGCTGCGGGAGGAGGGCGACTGGCTGCGTTCCGACGCGCTGCTGTCGAGCGCGCCGGCGGCCAGGGGCAGCGGGCAGACCCTGGCCACCAGCTACTCGGGCGAGGCGATGCGGGCGTACTTCGACGGGGACTTCTCCCGCCTGCTGGCCGCCGCGGACGCCTTCGTCGACACGCCGACCGGCGGCTGGGACATGCAGGTGCGGGGCCTGCGCTCCTGCCTGCTGGTGCTGCGCGGCCAGCCGGTTCCGCCGGCACCCGCCCCGAGCGGGACCGCCTCCGCACCCGCCCCGACCGGGACCGGGCGCGAGCCCTTCGCGGACGAGCCCGGCCTGAGCGAGGTTCTGCGCGACCCCGGTGCCAGCGGAATCGTGCGTGAGCTCGACCTGAGCGGCGCACTGCGGGAACCGGGCGCGAGCGGGGCCGTGCGGGAACCGGGCCTGAACGGGGCCGCGCGGGAGCGGCGCGCGGGCGGGGAGCTTCCGCCGGTGGGCCGGCCCCGTGACGACCTGGCGGCGGCGTTGGAGACGGCGCGGTGCGGCGGCTTCCGCCGCCCGTACTGGACGATGCTCGCAATGGCGGCGCTCTGCCGCGCCCTGCAGGGTCGGCTCGACGAGGCCACGGCGCTGGTGGACGAGCTGGCCGACGCGTGGACGGCGGTTCCGGCGCTGGCCAGCGGCGAGTGGATCGCGGCGGCGGCGTACGCGGCCACGCTCGCCGGGCGGAACGCCGCGCTGCGGGTACGCACGATGCTGGACCGGCCCGGACACCGTACGCCCTGGTCGCAGGCGGCGCGCCACACGGTGACCGGCGCCCTCGCGGCGGCCGACGGCGACCACCGGCGTGCCGGCCAGCTGCACCTCGCCGGGGCGGAGATCTACGGACGGATCCCGGACGTCACCGACCGGATCCTGGCCCTGGCGCTGGCGGCGGCCGAGCTGACCCGGGCCCAGGACCCGGCGGCCCAGGCGCCGCTGGCCGAGGTCCACGCGTTCGCGCTGCGCAACGAGGCGCCCGGCCTGCTCGACCTGGCCGGATGCCGGATTCCCGAGGTCGGCCCCGCTCTGGCCTCCTGAGCCTGCCCGCCCGCGAGGCGCTTCGTGATCCACCCCGGCCACGGCACACGGGGGTGTCCCGTTGGCTTGAGAGAAACGATCTGCCGCAAGCCGAGTCGATCCAGCGGACGGTCACCACGACGCGCCGCACACCGGGCTCGATCGTGACGGCCCGGAGGAAGTGGCGGGTGGGGCGGTTGTCAGGCGGCGACCGGTGCGCGGTCCGCTGGTGGCTGGTTCTTCAGCTTGGCGGCGTACGTGTCGACGTACTCGCGGCCGGAGAGCTCCATCAGCTCATACATGATCTCGTCGGTGACGGCGCGTTCGACGAACCGGTCGCCGGCCATCCCGGCGTACCGGGAGAAGTCCAGGGGAGCGCCGAACCGGATGCGGACCCGGCCCAGGTTGGGCACGATCTGGCCGGTGGGTTGGATCTCGTCGGAGTTGAGCATCGCCATCGGTACCACCGGGGCGCCGCTGACCAGGGCCAGCCGGGCGACCCCGGTCTTGCCGCGGAAGAGGCGGCCGTCCGGGGAGCGGGTCCCCTCCGGGTAGATGCCGGCGATCCCACCGGCGCGCAGCACCGCGAGCTGGGTGTCCAGCGCCGCCTGGGCGGCCTGGCCGCCGCTGCGGTCGACGGGGATGCAGCCGGTGCCGGCGAAGAACGCCTTCGTCAGCCAACCCTTGATCCCCTTACCGGTGAAGTACTCCGCTTTGGCGATGAATGTGACTTTTCGCGGGACGACCAGCGGAGTGAAGATCGAGTCCGAGAAGGAGAGGTGGTTGCTGGCCAGGATCACCGGACCGGTGGCGGGCAGGTGGTGCAGCCCCTCGACCTGCGGGCGGAAGATCAGCCTGAGCAGTGGGCCGAGGACGACGTACTTCATCAGCCAGTACAGCAAGGGTGTCCTTCCGGCGGTGAGCGGGCCGACGACGTCGGAGCCGGCGGCCGGGCGGGCCGTCGGCGGTGGGTTCGTCGGCCCTGAGCCTACGAACCGGGAGCGGCGCGCCACAACGCACTCCCGGAACCCACCCCCGACGTGTCACGATTCAAGGCACGGCGTACGGGGCGCCGACACGACCGCCGAGGAGGATGTCCGGTGTCAGCGGGTGGTGCCCGCCGGGGACGGCGGGACAACGGGCTCGACGCGAGCGAGTACGCCGTCGCGGGCGACGTCGATCCCCGGGTCGGTGAGCACCTGCTTGACGTCCTCGCCGCCGGGGGCATCGCCGCCTACCTGCAGCCCTCGGCCGACCTGAACCCGGTCACCCGCACCACCACGGTTCCGGCCCGCCCGGTCGACCGGCTCTACGTCGACCGCTCGCACCTGACCACCGCCCGCGACTACCTCACCCAACTCAGCGACGAGACGACCCCGGAGCCGCCGCGCGTCGAGCCGGACGTCGACGCCGAGTGGGACCGGATCGTCGCCTCGTTCCACACCACGCCCGCCGCCGGCAGCCACCCCTGGCCGGACGTCGAGGACATCGACGACGAGCCCGCGGATCGGGCCGGTGGCGCGTCGACCGCCGGTCCGCTCCGGTCCGAGGAGACCACCGGCCCGACCGCCACGGACGTACGACGGCTGCCGTACGCGGCGGACATCTCCGGAATCTCGGTGGGCCGGGGCCGGCCCGAGGAGCCCTCGCTGCTGGACGGGCTGGACACCTTCGGCGCGGACCTGCCCGACGACCCGGACGAGGGC
>NZ_SMJY01000171.1:0-13422 GCF_004348355.1 Micromonospora sp. KC721
ACCACGGGGGCGGGGCGGGAACCGTCGCGCAGGAAGCGGCCGGCGGTGGGCCGATGACGACGACCAGGGGCCGCACCAGCGGAGTCGTCGTGCTGGTGTTCGCCGCGCTGCTCGGCTCGGCGTACGTGCTCGGCCGCAGCCTGGTCCCGGACGCGTCACCGCCTCGCCCGGGGGTCACCGGTCGGGTCGGCGGCCCCCAGTACGCCGAGCAGCCCGCCATCGGAGACCGACCGGTCGGCGGCGACCCGCGGGATCCGCAGGCCGGCCAGGACGGCACGGGCCATCACACCGCCGAGAACGTCGGCGACGGCCCTTTCGGCAGCCGGACGAGCACCAATTCACACCGGGTGGCACTCACCTTCGACGACGGACCGCACCCGACCTACACCCCACAGGTGCTCGACGTCCTGCGGGAGTTCGGCGTCCGGGCGACCTTCTGCGTGGTGGGCGAGAACGCGCAGCGCCACCCGGACCTGATCCGGGCGATCGTGGCCGACGGGCACACCCTGTGCAACCACTCCTGGCGACACGACGTGCAGCTCGGCCAGCGTTCCCGCGACGCCATCCGCGCCGACCTGCTGCGCACCAACGAGGCGATCCGGGCGGCCGTGCCCGACGCCCACATCGTCTGGTACCGCCAGCCCGGCGGCGCCTGGACGTACCCGGTGGTCGCGGTCGCCGAGCAACTCGGGATGATTCCGGTGCACTGGAACGTCGACCCGGTGGACTGGCAGGCGCCCGGCGCCCTACCGATCGCCACCACGGTCGTCCGGGACACGACCCCCGGCTCCATCGTGTTGCTGCACGACGCCGGCGGTGAGCGGCAGGGCACCGTCGACGCGCTGCGCCACATGCTGCCGGAGTTGACCAGCCGGTTCCAGCTGGACGCGCTGCCACAGGACGGCACGACCTGACCGGCGGGCACGCGGCGGACTACGGTGATCGGGTGAGCATCGCCGATCCGACGACCGACCTGGTGGCCCGACTTGACCGACTCGGCCCCGCCGAGGTGGCCGACATCCTGGGGCTGGCCCGCAGCGCGGGCGAGGCCGACGGCGCGGATCCGTTCGACGAGCACACCCTGCTGCGGCTGCGCGACCCGCAGGCCGCCGCCGTGCACCTCACCGCCCGCGCCCCCGACGGCACCCTGACCGGGTACGCCCACCTGGACACCACGGACCCGGCGGCCGGGGTCGGGGTGGAGCTGGTGGTGCACCCCGCGTACCGGCGGCGGGGCACCGGCCGGGCGCTGGCCGGCGAGGTCTTGGCGGCGGCGACCGGGCCGCTGCGGGCGTGGGCGCACGGCGACCACCCGTCGGCCGCGGCGCTCGCCGTCGACCTCGGCTTCCGGCGGGCCCGGGTGCTCTGGCAGCTGCGCCGGCCGCTGACCGCCGACCTGCCCGAGGTCCGCCTTCCCGATGGGGTCGCGCTGCACGCCTTCCGCCCGGGTGAGGACGACGATGCCTGGCTGGCGTTGAACGCCGCGGCCTTCGCCGACCACCCGGAGCAGGGCCGCTGGACCGAGGCCGACCTGCGGGTACGCCTGGCCGAGCCGTGGTTCGACCCGGCCGGCTTCCTGCTGGCGGTGGCGGAGTCCACCGGCCGACTGCTCGGCTTCCACTGGACCAAGGTGCACGAGCGCCCCGGGTCGGCCCGGATGGGCGAGGTGTACGTCCTCGGGGTGGACCCCTCCGCGCACGGCGGCGGCCTCGGCCGGGCGCTGACCGCGGCCGGCCTGCGCCACCTGCGGGACGAGCGCGGGCTGGACCGGGTGATGCTCTACGTCGACGAGTCGAACACCGGGGCGGTGGCGCTCTACGAGCGGACCGGTTTCGCCCGCTGGTGCGGGCACGTCAACTACGCGCTGGGCTGAGCTTTTCACCTACGCCCTGGGGCCGAGAACCGGTCACGCGATCATCACGGCATGAACTCGGCAGGATAACGGCCGACCGGATAAGCCGGATTTATGGGCATAGGCGGGCGGCAGTTCACCCAAAAGACAGCCTGTCCTCAGGCATCGGTCAGTCCGGAGATCAGGCTTGTTCATTCTCCGTTCACTTGCGACGGGCGAACCGTCCACCTGCCTTGCCTAACTTTCGTGTCAGCCGGTCAGCGTGCCGGCCCCGGGCTCCACTCCGGGTGACCTGATCAAAGACGTGAAGGGAAACCCCTCAGGTGAACCTCCAGCGGCACGGCGCCATCGCCTGCCTCGCTCTTACCGCGATGCTCGGTCTCAGCGCTTGCGGCTCGGACAACAACGGGCCGGCCGGCGCCTCCGCGTCCGGCTCCGCCGCCGACTGCGCCACGGGCACGCTGAACGCGCAGGGCTCCTCCGCGCAGAAGAACGCCATGGCCGAGTGGATCAAGGCGTACCAGCAGAAGTGCTCCGGCAGCACGATCAACTACGAGCCGTCCGGCTCGGGCGCCGGCATCGAGGCCTTCATCGCCGGCACCGCCGACTTCGCCGGCTCCGACTCCGCGCTGAAGGACGACCAGCAGCCCAAGGCGGACGCCCGCTGCGGCACCGGCGGCAAGGCGATCAACCTGCCGATGGTCATCGGCCCGGTCGCCGTCGCCTACAACCTCAACGGCGTGGACAACCTCCAGCTCAAGCCGGCCACCCTGGCGAAGATCTTCGCCGGCAAGGTCACCAAGTGGGACGACCCGGCGATCAAGGCCGACAACCCGGACGCCAAGCTGCCGGCCACCACCATCCAGACCGTGCACCGGTCGGACTCGTCCGGCACCACGGACAACTTCACCGACTTCCTCGCCAAGACCGCCGAGGCCGACTGGACCTTCGACAAGGCCAAGGAGTGGAAGGCCCCGGGCGGCACCGGCGCCAAGGGCTCGGACGGCGTGGCCAGCCGGGTGAAGGGCGCCGACGGCACCATCGGCTACATGGAGTGGTCGTTCGCCGAGAACGCCGGCCTGGGCATCGCCAAGATCGGCAACGGCGCGGGCGAGTTCGCCGAGCTGACCGCCGAGAACGCCGGCAAGACCATCGCCGGGGCGAGCATCGAGGGTCAGGGCGACGACCTCAAGATGAAGATCGACTACAACACCAAGGCGGCCGGGGCGTACCCGATCGTCCTGGTGACCTACGAGATCGTCTGCAACAAGGGCATCGCCGCCGACAAGCTGCCCCTGATCAAGGGCTTCCTCGGCCACGCGGCCAGCACCGAGGGCCAGGCCGAGCTGACCGAGCTGGGCTACGCCCCGCTGCCGGACTCGGTCCGCACCAAGGTCGAGGCCGCGGTCAAGAACCTCTCCTGACCGGACATCTGATCACCACCAACCGAAGCGAGCGAGCAGATGGGTGACACCCCTCACCGCTCGGCCGACGCCGGCACCGGCGGGACCCGCGTGACCGAAGGTCACCCGTGGCCCGCCGGTGCCTCGGCGCGTGTGGCCGAGGCACCAGTCAGCACCCGTACCCCGGGCGGCCCCGGCCTGGGCGGCGGCGGCGCGCTGCCCACGGCCCGCAGGTTCGGCGCCGAGCGCGCCTTCCGCGGTCTCACCCTCGCCGCCGGCGGTTTCGTCCTGGTCGTCATCGCCGCAATCGCGATCTTCCTGATCGCCAAGGCGGTGCCGGCCCTGCGGGCCAACACCGAGAGCTTCTGGACGTACGAGGGCTGGTCGCCGAATGGTTCGGAGCCAAAGTTCGGCATCGGTGCACTGGCGTTCGGCACCGTGCTCAGCGCCGCGCTGGCCCTGTTGTTGGCGGTCCCGGTGGCGCTCGGTATCGCGCTCTACCTGTCCCACTACGCGCCCCGCCGGCTCGGCACCAGCCTCGGGTTCCTGATCGACCTGCTGGCCGCCGTGCCCAGCGTGGTCTTCGGGCTCTGGGGACGGGACTACTTCTCCGGCCCGGTGACCGATCTGTCGGTCTGGCTCAACACCTACTTCGGCTGGATCCCGATCTTCGGCGGCGACGGGCCTTACGGTGCCTCAATCCTGTTGGGCGCGCTTGTCCTGGCGATCATGGTGCTGCCGATCATCACCTCGCTCTCCCGCGAGGTGTTCCTCCAGACTCCGACCGCCAACGAAGAGGCTGCGCTCGCGCTCGGCGCGACCCGCTGGGAGATGATCCGCACCGCAGTGCTGCCGTACGGTCGGCCCGGCGTCATCGCCGCAGTGATGCTCGGCCTCGGCCGCGCGCTCGGCGAGACCATCGCCCTCGCGATGACCCTCGGCATCACCTTCGACATCTCGTTCAACCTGATCGAGAACGGCGGCAACACCATCGCCGCCAACATCGCCAACGCGTTCGGCGAGGCCAACGAGACGGGTCGGGGCGCGCTGATCGCCTCCGGTCTGGTCCTGTTCGCCATCACGCTGATCGTCAACATCACGGCCCGGGTGATCATCCACCGGCGCCGCGAGTTCACGGAGTCGGCCGCATGACCACCACCCTCACCCCGCACCGTTCCCGCCCGGCCGCCCAACCGCCGACGCTGCGGGCCCGGCGACTGCCGAAGTGGCTGCCGCCGGTCATCGCGCTGGGTGCGCTGCTGGTCGCCGCCGCGATCGTGTACGGCGCCGGCATCGGCGGACCGGTGCTCGTCGTGGTGCTTGGCGCGCTGCTCTACCTGGCCGGGCTCTTCGCCGCCGCGAACGCGGTGGAGGGCCGGCGGGCGGCCCGCAACCGCACCTGGAGCGCGCTGATCCACTCGGCCTTCGTGCTGGCCGTGCTGCCGCTCGCCTCGGTGGTCTGGACCCTGCTCAGCAAGGGCACACAGCGGCTGGACGCCGACTTCTTCCTCACCTCGATGAACAACATCGGGGCCCGCGACCCGAACGGCGGTGCCTACCACGCCATCGTCGGCACCCTGGAGCAGGTCGGCATCGCCACCCTGATCACCGTGCCGATCGGCATCCTCTGCGCGATCTACATCGTCGAGTACGGCCGGGGCCGGTTCGCCGCCGCCATCCGGTTCTTCGTGGACGTCATGACCGGCATCCCGTCCATCGTCTCCGGCCTGTTCATCCTCGCGTTCTGGGTGCTGGTCGTCTCGCCGTACTTCAACGACGGGCGGCCCGGGTTCTCCGGCTTCGCCGCCGCGCTGGCGCTCAGCGTGCTGATGCTCCCGACGGTGGTCCGCTCCACCGAGGAGATGCTGCGCCTGGTCCCGGCGCCGCTGCGGGAGGGCGCGTACGCCCTCGGCGTGCCGAAGTGGAAGACCATCCTGCGGGTGGTGCTGCCGACGGCGCTACCCGGCATCGTCACCGGCGTCATGCTCGCCATCGCCCGGGCCGCCGGCGAGACCGCCCCGGTGCTGCTTGTCGCCGGCGGTGGCGCCGCGATCAACTTCAACCCCTTCGAGAACAACCAGTCGTCGCTGGCCCTCTTCGTCTACCAGCAGGCCGGTGACGCGTCACGGCACGCGCCCGCGCGGGCGTGGACCGCGGCGCTGACCCTGGTCGTCCTCGTACTCGTCCTGACCGTCGCGGCGAAGTTGCTGGCCCGTCGCAACCGGCTCGGCCGATGAACCCCGGAGGTACCACCACCATGGCCAAGCGCATCGACGCCGCCAACGTCACCGCCTACTACGGCGCCTTCAAGGCGATCGAGAACATCAACATCACCGTCGAACCGAAGACGGTCACCGCCCTGATCGGCCCGTCCGGCTGCGGCAAGTCGACCTTCCTGCGCTCGATCAACCGGATGCACGAGGTGCTGCCGGGCGCCCGGGTCGAGGGCAGCCTCACCATCGACGGTCAGGACATCTACCACCGCGACGTCGACGTGACGGCCGTCCGCCGTACCATCGGCATGGTCTTCCAGCGCCCCAACCCATTCCCCACCATGAGCATCTTCGAGAACGTGGTGGCCGGCCTGCGACTCAACGGGGTCAAGAAGAAGTCCATTCTCGACGAGGCCGCCGAGAAGGCGCTGCGCTCGGCGAACCTCTGGGACGAGGTGAAGGACCGGCTCGGCAAGCCGGGCGCCGGTCTCTCCGGCGGCCAGCAGCAGCGACTCTGCATCGCCCGGACCATCGCGGTCGAGCCGCAGGTGGTGCTGATGGACGAGCCCTGCTCGGCGCTGGACCCGATCTCCACGCTGGCCATCGAGGACCTGATGTTCCAGCTCAAGGACAAGTTCACCATCATCATCGTCACGCACAACATGCAGCAGGCCGCTCGGGTGTCGGACCGGACCGCCTTCTTCTCCATCGAGAAGACCGGCGACCCGGGCCGGCTCATCGAGTACGACAACACTCAGAAGATCTTCAGCAACCCCAGCCAGAAGAAGACCGAGGACTACATCACCGGCCGCTTCGGCTGAGCCTGGTCTGCGCCGCACCGTTTGCGGCATGTCGCGGCTTCCCGGCCTCGGGACACCGCAGCATGCCGCAAACGACAGCCCTGCCATCGGACCCGGCCCGTCGGGGCGGGCGCGCCGGGTCAGCGGAGCTTGGCGAAGAACTCGCGGATGTCCGCCACCAGCAGGTCGGGGGCGTCCTGGGTGGCGAAGTGGCTGCCCCGGTCGTAGGTGTGCCAGGAGACGATGGTGGCGTGGTCGCGCTCGGCCAGGGTGCGCACCGACTGGAAATCCCAGGCGAAGTTCGCCAGCCCGAGCGGCACGGTGGTCGGTGCGAGGCGTTCGGTGCCACGCCCGTTGACCTTCTGCGTGGGATGCACCGCCGCCGCGTCCTCGTAGTAGAAGCGCGCGGCCGAGGCGGCCGTGTTGGTCAACCAGTAGATCATCACGTTGGTCAGCACGAAGTCCGGGTCGAGGAACTCGCCGAGGAGCTGGGCACTCCAGCCGAGCTGCCCCACCGGGGAGTCGGCCAGCGCGTGCGCGACGTTCTGCGGCTCGGTGGACTGGAGTTTGTCGTACGCGCCGCGGTTGCGCACGAACCACTCACCGAAGGCGAGACTGCCCCGCTCCTGCTCGGTCAGCCTGTCCAGCTCGCCCGGGTCACCGGAGGGGAACGAGAAGACCTGGGTGACGTGCACCCCGATCACGTGCTCCGGGTCGACCCGGCCGACCTCCGGCGAGACGCACGAGCCGGAGTCGTTGCCGACCGTGCCGTAGCGGTCGTACCCGAGCCGGCGCATCAGCTCCGCCCAGGCCCGGGCCACCCGGAACCGGTTCCAGCCCCGCTCCCGGGTCGGCCCGGAGAAGCCGAACCCGGGCAGCGACGGAATCACCAGGTGGAACGCGTCGGCCGGGTCACCGCCGTGCGCCCGTGGGTCGGTCAGCGGCCCGATCACGTCCAGCCACTCCACCGGGCTGGTCGGCCAGCCGTGGGTGAGGATCAGCCCGGTGGCGTCCGGCTCGGGCGAGCGGACGTGCAGGAAGTGGACGTTCTGGCCGTCGATCTCGGTGGTGAACTGCGGGTACGCGTTGAGCTTCGCCTCCCACTCCCGCCAGTCGTACGTGGTGCGCCACCGCTCGACCAGCCGCTTCACGTAGCCCAGCGGGACGCCGTACTCCCAGCCGGGCGGGACCGGGCCGGCCGGGGCGGCACCGGGGTCGGCGGGCAGTTCCTCGGTCCAGCGGGTGCGGGCCAGCCGGTCGGCCAGGTCGTCCAGGTCGGCCTGGGGGATGTCGATGCGGAACGGGACGATCGCGGTGTGCTCAGCCATACTCCGAGCGTAGAGATCGAATAGGAAGACTCCGTTCCTGATTCGCTGGCATTCTCGACAGCATGTTGGAGACCTCGGCGCGGCTGCTGCGCCTGCTGTCGCTGTTGCAGACCGCCCGCGACCGGACCGGGCCCGAACTGGCCGAACGGCTCAACGTCAGCACCCGTACCGTGCGCAACGACATCGACCGGTTGCGCAACCTGGGCTACCCGGTGCACGGCACCCGGGGCGCGGTGGGCGGCTACCGGCTCGGCGCCGGCGCGGCCCTGCCTCCGCTGCTGCTCGACGACGAGGAGGCGGTCGCGGTCGCCGTCGGGCTGCGCACCGCCGCCGGCGGCAGCGTCGCGGGGATCGAGGAGACGTCGCTGCGGGCCCTGGCCAAGTTGGAGCAGGTGCTGCCGGCCCGGCTACGCCGCCGGGTGGCCGCGCTCGGCGCGTACACCGTGCGGGTGCCGCACGACGAGCCCGGCCCCACCGTGGACACCGACATCCTCAGCCTGCTCAGCTCCGCCTGCCGGGACCGGGAACGGCTCCGCTTCGACTACGCCCGACACGACGGCACCACCGGCCGGCGGGAGGTCGAGCCGTACCGGCTGGTCACCTGGGGTCGGCGCTGGTACCTGGTGGCCTTCGACCCGCAGCGGGACGACTGGCGGACCTTCCGGGTGGACCGGATCACCCCGCGCACCCCGACCGGCCCCCGCTTCACGCCCCGCAAGCCGCCCGAGGACGTGGTGGACCGGGTCCGGCGCGGGGTGTCGTCCGCCGCCTGGCGGCACCGGGCACGGATCCTCGTACACGCCCCCGCCGAGGTGGTGACCGCCCGGATCAACCCGGCCGTCGGCACCGTCGAGCCGGTCGACTCCGCCCGCTGCCTGCTGCACACCGGCGCCGACCGGTTGGAGACCATCGCCGTCTGGCTCGGCCTGCTCGACGCCGATCTCACCGTCGAAGACCCGCCCGAGTTGCGCGCCCTGCTGCGTACCCTCGGCGAGCGCTACCTGCGCGCGGCCGGCTGACCGTCCTGGGCACGACCACCGGTCACCGCTGCCGGCGAACGGGCGGGCAACCCTGGTACGCAGGTCAGGACAGGACGAAGCGGGGTCCGGCGGCCCCGGAGTCGTCGAGTCGCGGGGTGACCGGAATGGCCGCGTCGCGGGTGGCCGCCGCGCGGGCCACCCCTGGCAGGTCACCGGCGGCGGCGACCTGGGCCAGGGTGACCAGGGTCGGCGGCAGCATGGCCAGCTCACCGGCCTCCGCCCGGGCCAGGGCGTCCGCCGGGCGGATCCACATGGTGTGGTCGGCCTCGCCGGAGACGTCCCGGGTCCGCTGGCCCTCCGGCAGCAGGGCCACGAAGAAGTACGTGTCGAAGCGACGCGGCTCGAACTCCGGTGTGATCCACCGGCTCCACGGCAGCAGCAGGTCGGACCGGAGCGTCAGACGCCGGTCGGCGAGCAGTTCGGCGAAGCCCACCCGATGGGCCGCCAGGCCCTGCCGGGCGGCCTCCCAGTCGTCGTCGCCGACGTCACCGACCACCGTCGCGGCGTCCGGACCGGCCAGCAGCACGCCGGCCTCCTCGAAGACCTCCCGGGCCGCCGCGCAGACCACCGCCTGGGCGGCCTGCGGCGACAGCCCCAGCCGGGCACCCCAACCGGTCGGCGACGGGCCGGCCCAGTCCAGGTGCGCCGTCGAGTCGGAACCGTCCACGCCGCCGCCGGGGAAGGCGTACACCCCGCCGAAGGCCATCGCGGCGAGCCGACGCAGGACGTACACCTCGAAGCCGGCATCGGCCGGACGCAGCAGCAGCACGGTGGCGGCGACCCGGGGCACCGCCGGGACGCCGCCCTCGGCGCGGAACCGGCGGGCGTGCTCCACCAGGGCGGGCGGTGCCGGGAAGCCGTCGACGATCATTCCGTGAGCCTAGTTCCCGGCCGGTGGATGATCCTGCCGCCGGGGAACCGACCCGGGATAGCGTGGCCGGCATGACGCGTTGGGGAATCCTGGCCACCGGAAACATCGCCGCCCGCTTCGCCGAGGACCTGCGGCTGGTTCCGGGGGCCGAACTGGTCGCGGTCGGCTCGCGCACGCCGGAGAGCGCCGAACGGTTCGCCGCCCGGCACGAGATCCCCCGGTGGTACGGCTCGTGGACGGAACTGGCCGCCGACGACGGGGTGGACGTCATCTACGTGGCGACCCCGCACGCCGCCCATTACGAGGCCACCCGGGTCTGCCTGGACGCGGGGCGGGCGGTGCTGGTGGAGAAGCCGTTCACCCTGGACCTGCCGACCACGACCGAGCTGGTCGAGGCGGCCCGCGCCCGCGGGATCTTCCTGATGGAGGCCATGTGGATGCGGACCAACCCGCTCATCCTGCGGGTGCTCGAACTGGTCGCCGACGGGGCGATCGGTGAGCCGACCGGCGTCCGAGCCGACTTCGGGCTGGCCGGGCCGTTCCCGCCCGAGCACCGGTTGCGGGCCCGGGCGCTGGGCGGCGGGGCGCTGTTGGACCTCGGGGTCTACCCGGTGAGCCTGGCGCACCTGCTGTTCGGCGTGCCGCAGCACGTGCGGGCCTGGGCCAAGCTCAGCCCGGAGGACGTGGACGAGAACACCGGCATCGTGCTCGGCTACGACTCGGGCGTGGTCGCCACGCTGAGCTGCGGGCTGGTGGGCCCGTCGGGAGTGACCGCCTCGATCATCGGCACCTGCGGCCGGATCGACCTGCCGGAGCCGTTCTTCCGACCGGGCTCGGCGGTGCTGCACCGGGTCGGGGCGGAACCGGAGACCCTTCCCGCCGAGTTGGTCGGCGGCGGCTACCAGGACGAGGCCGCCGAGGTGCAGCGCTGCCTCGCCGCAGGGCTGACCGAGAGCCCGTTGGTGCCGCACTCGGCGACGCTGGAGGTGATGGCGCTGCTGGACGGCATCCGGGAGCAGATCGGCGTGCACTACTCCTGACGCCGCGCGCGCTCCGCCGCGACCGGCGGCGACGGGGCTCTCGGGAACGCGACGGGCCCCGCCTGAGGCTAGTGGCGGGGCCCGGACGACGGCCGGTCAGCTGAACATCGGACGGACCAGGAAGTACATCAGCGCGCCGATGGTGCCGGCGGCCGGGAAGGTCAGGATCCAGGCGCCGATGATGTTGCCGGCCACGCCCCACCGGACGGCGGAGAGCCGTTTGGTGGCGCCGACGCCCATGATCGCCGAGGTGATGGTGTGGGTGGTGGAGATCGGGGCGCCGAGGACCAGGGCGTTGAAGTAGAGCACCGAGCTGGCCACGGTCTCCGCCGCGAAGCCCTCCGGCGGGCCCAGGTCGATGATCTTCCGACCGAGGGTACGGATGATCCGCCAACCACCGGCGTACGTGCCGGCGGCGAGGACGGCCGCCGAGGTCCAGAACGCCCATTCGGGGATGAACGTCGCGTCCTTCTGGTAGCCGCCGACGTAGAGCGCGAGCACCACGATGCCGATGGTCTTGGCGGCGTCCTGCATGCCGTGGCCGACCGACATGGCGGCGGCGGACGCGGTCTGCGCCCACCGGAAGCCCCGGTTCAGCTTGCCCGGGTGCCCCTTCCGGAAGATCCACTGCACGGCGATCATGACGATGTAGCCGAGCAGGAAGCCAACCATGGGCGACAGCACCATCGGGATGACGACGCTCTCGCCGATGCCGCTCCACAGCACCGTGCCGGAGGCGGCGATGGTCGAGCCGACCAGACCGCCGATCAGTGCGTGCGACGAGGACGACGGCAGACCGAAGTACCAGGTGATCAGGTTCCAGACGATCGCGCCGATGACACCGGCGAAGACGATGCCCAGGCTGGCCTGACCGGTGGGGAGCTTGACCAGGCCGCTGCCGACGGTCTTGGCCACCTCGGCGCCGAAGTGCGCGCCGATGAAGTTGCCGACCGCCGCCATGGCCAGGGCCACCCGGGGGGTCAGCGCGCGGGTGGAGATGCTGGTGGCGATCGCGTTGGCGGCGTCGTGGAAGCCGTTGGTGTAGTCGAACACCAGGGCCACCCCGATCACCGCCAGTACGGCGATGAGTTCGGGAGTCACCGGATCAGGACTCCTTGACGGCGATGGTCTCGACGGTGTTCGCCACGTGCTCGAAGGCGTCGCAGGCGGCCTCCAGCTCGTCGGCGACCTCCTTCATCTTCAGCACCGTCAACGCGTCGTACTCGCCGGAGAAGAGGCGGACCAGCAGCATCCGGTACGCCTGGTCGCCGTCGTTCTCCAGCCGGTTGCACTCGATCCAGTAGTCCTCGAGGTCCTTCATCGAGCGCAGCCGGGGCATGGCCTCGGCGGTCAGCTTCGCCTGCTGGTCGAGGACGTTGACCATCTCGTGCATCTCGCGGGGCAGCGAGGGAAGCTTGGTCAGGCCGTAGAGGTAGAGCAGGTTGCCGACCGCCTCGAGGTGGTCCATCACGTCGTCGAGCAACGAACCGAGCCGGTAGATGTCCTCCCGGTCGAACGGCGTGATGAAGGTCGAGTTGATCTTCTTGTACAGCTCGTGGGTGATCTGGTCGCTGTCGTGCTCGACCTCGGTCAGCCGCTCGCTCACCGACTGCACCTCCACGTCGGGCAGCGCCAGCTCGTTGAGCAGCGTGGTGCCCTTCACCAGATTGTGCGCCGCCCTGGTGAAGAGCTCGTAGAAGGCGCCCTCGTTCGGGCGGAAGGAAAACTTCACAGCACGGACCTCGTCGTATCGGTGGAAGGTGGCCACGCCCCAGGGGGCGCCTGCTCCGGGAATGCTAGGTACCCCGCCGGACCGGGTGTCAGCCGGCCCACCCCCGGCCAGACCCGCTTCACCACTAGTTCACCTGCTGTTAACCTCGCTCCGCTCCGACGGCTGCGGCGACCCACCGTCGCGCAGCCGCCGAAGCTCCCGCTCGACGTCGAAGTCGGCAGCCGGATACCCCAGATGCAACGCCGCGAACGTTTCCGACAGCAGGTGGGCCAGCGCCCAGTCGCGGTACCACTTGCGGTCCGCCGGGATGACGAACCACGGCGCGTCACCCGTACCGCACCGGCCCAACGCCTCGGCGTACGCGGCCTGGTAGTCGGCCCAGCGGGCCCGGGCCTCCAGGTCGCTCGGGTCGTACTTCCAGTGCTTCGTCGGATCGGTCAACCGCTCCGCCAGCCGCTCCCCCTGCTCCGCGGGCGAGATGTGCAGCATCACCTTGACCAGGGCCACCCCGGCATCGACCAGTTCCCGCTCGAAGGCGTTGATCTCGTCGTACCGGGCCCGCCAGGTGGTCTCCGGCACCAGTCGGTCGACCCGGGCCACCAGCACGTCCTCGTAGTGCGAGCGGTTGAAGACGCCGACGAAGCCGGGCGGCGGCAACGCACGCCGGATCCGCCACAGGAAGTCGTGCCGCAACTCCTCCCCGGTCGGCGGGCCGAACGAGCGGATGTGCAGCCCGAGCGGGTTCATCGCCCCCGCCACCCGCTTCACCGCGCCGTCCTTGCCGCCGCAGTCCATCGCCTGGAGCACCACCAGCACCCGCCCCGGCCGGTCCCCGCCCAGATGCCCGCCGGCCGCCACCGGAGCGCTCGCCGGCGCGGCCGGTCCGGCCGCGACCTTGGCGGTGGCGAAGAGCATCTCCTGCTGCCGCCCCAGCCCGGCGCCGATCAACTCCACCTGCCCGCGCGCCCACGTCTTGCGGTGCGAGCCGTGGCCCGCCCCCGGGGGCAGACCCGGCGTGGACCGGGGATCGATCGCCGCCAGGTCCACCGGAGCACCGGTCGAGGCGACCCGGAGCAGTTCCCGCATCGTGCCGCCGGTCGGCGGCACGATCTGCGGCCCATCGAGCGTTCCCATCCCCCGATC
>NZ_SMJY01000172.1:0-13393 GCF_004348355.1 Micromonospora sp. KC721
CTGCTGGGCAGGCCACCGCCACCACCGAAGCCGGTGCTGGGCAGGGTGCCGGTGCCGCCGGCGCCGGCCAGGCCGCTGCCGTACTCGTCACCGAGGCTGCCGCCGCCGGGGGTGCCGATACCGGGAGTGCCGATACCGGGGGTGGAGCCACCGCCGCCGTGACCGCCGGTACCGGTGGACAGGTCCGGGTGGGCACCGGACCCGACGCCCGGGCCGCCGGAACCGATGCCGGGAGCCGGGCCGACCCCGCCCATACCCGGGCTGCCGCCCAGCCCGCCGGCGGAGGGGCCGCCGCCGAGGCCCGGGACGCTCCCCGCTCCGCCGCCGCCCCCGCCGGTGTCCAGATCGGGCGTCGTCATACTAGGGGTCATCCCCTTGTCAGACTGCACCGCACCGGGCGTGCGCTCCTCAATGGCCAGGTAGTCGCCGCTGACCTTCTGATAGACCTGCTGGGCCTCGTCGGTCTTGTCGTTGAACCAGTCGGCCATGGCGTTGATCGGGTCGGCCCAGCCCAGGAAGTCGGGCTTCACCTTCATCTCGAAGAAGCCGACGCCGATGGTCAGCTTTGCGTTACGCGCTTCCAGGACATCGTTCACACAGCTCGCGGGAATCGGAAAGGTGCTCTGGGCGGCGGTGAGGTCATTGGCCGCCTGCTTCAGCGACTGGACGATGCCGTCGTGCTTCTCGGCGTCCTCGACCACCGTGCCGGTCCGCTTGGCGATGCCCTCGACGTGCGTCTTGAAGGACTCGTAGGCCGGCCCCTTCCAGGCCGCGCCGAGGTCCTTGACGTTCTTCTCCAGGTTCTCCTGCACCGTGCGCAGATTCTTCAGCAACTGCTCCCAGCCGAGAGCGGCGCTGGTGACGTCGCCGGGCCTGCCGTCGACGACGATTTGCTGACACATCTCTTCCCAGCTCGGCATCGCTCATCTCCCCGGTTCAGCCGGCCGTGCCGTTGCCCAGGGCCTGCGCCATCTGGTCGGCGGTCATCTTGTTGGCGCCCTCGGCGGTCTCGTAGTCGTCCTTGACCTTCTGGAGCGCCTTCGCGGCGTTCCAGAGATCCTCGGCGAGCCCGCGGAGCGCGGTCTGGGTGCTGTCGTAGAGGCCGGCGTGCCGCTGCGCCAGCGCGTTGGCCCGCTCGAACGAGCCAAGCGGACTCTTGCCGTCCGCAGCGCCGATGCCGCCCGCGCCGGACGGGTTGCGCATCCACTGCCGGATGTCCTCCTCCATCCGGTACGACTGGCTGTTGAGGAACTCGGCGTGCTCGTTGAGCCAGCGGATGGCGTCGTCGAGGCTGGCGGCATCCCACTCGGTGGTGGCCCCGGCGCCGCCCGGCGCCGGGGTGAGGTGCGTCGGCTTGTGCGCCTTGTTGATGTTGTCGATCTCGAAGCCGTCCAGGTAGACGAAGGGCGTGATCGTCGGCGCGATCGGCACGTTCGGCGTGTCGATCTGGTGCTGGTCCTGCTGGCTGGTCCTGTCGTCCGTCATCGCTTCCTCCCCGTCCCCGACAGACTCTTCCGCTTACTGGTGGTAGCCGCGTTGGCCCGGCGGCGGTGGCGGCATCGCGCCCGGCGGCTTCGCCCCGGACGGCGGCGGTGCCGGATGCGGCGGCATCCCGCCGGGCGGCGGCCAGGCGACCCCGGGCGGCACCGTGCCCGGCGGCGTCCCCGGGACCATGACCAGCGGCGGGCCGGGTGGGGTGGCCGCCGGAGTGGTCCGGCGGCGGCGGGAGCGGACCACCAGCACGATCACCAGGATGGCCACCGCGATCGGAACCAGCAGGCAGAGCGCCGCCTGGATCAGCGCGCCGGTGGTGTTCTTCACCCCGAACGAGACAGCCGGACCGTCGTCCTGCTCCGCCGACCCGGCGGGTGGCGACCCGGCGGGCGGCGCGGCGCTGCCACCGGGGGCCCCGGCGAGCAGCGGGTGGGCCGTCACGGCCGGCACGGAGCGGGTCAGCGCCGCGAGCGGGTCGATCGCCCCGAAGCCGAAGTTGGCGTCGCGGCCCGCCGGGCCCCGGTCCAGCGCGGTGCGGATCAGCCGGTTCACCACGTTGGCGGCGTCCAGGTCGGGATACTTCGCGCGGACCAGCGCCACCACGCCGGAGGTGATGGCCGTCGCGTCGCTGGTGCCGTTGCCCACGCCGAACCCGTTGGCGGAGACCGCTGCCGGCCGCGGCGAGATGATGTCCTCCATCGGCGCGGCGAGCACCGCCTCGCGGCCGCTGGTGCTGCCGGAGAACCGCGCGCCGTTCCTGCCGAGCCCGGTCACGGCGATGACGCCAGGGATGTTCGCGGGCCGGGCGACGCCCTGGTGCCCCTGCTCGGTGTTGCCGGCGGCGGCGACCAGGACGACGTTCTTCTCCAGGGCGTAGCGGACCGCGGCGACCTCCTCCGGTGTCCCCGGTCCGTTGCCGCCCAGCGAGATGTTGATGACGTCCGCGCCGTGGTCCACCGCCCAGCGGATGCCCTCGGGAACCTCGTCGGGGTACTTGTCCCGCCCGAGCGAGACCGGCAGGATCTTGGCCTCCGGGGCGATGCCGAGCTGACGCATCGGCCCGCCACCCCTGCCGGCGATGATCCCGGCCATGCTGGTGCCGTGCCCAAGCTTGTCGTCGTCGACCCGCCCGTCGGCGGCCGCGTCCGCGCCGATGCCGTGACCGGGCAGCACCTGGCCACGCAGGTCGGGGACGTTCGGGTCGACACCACTGTCGATCACGGCGACGGTGACCCCACGCCCCTTGGTGATCTTGTGTGCCGCGGGGATCTTCAGGGCGTCCAGATACCACTGCAGACTACGGACCGTGTCTGCCCGCGCGGGCGTCGGCGCCGGCAGCGGGGCCGCGCCGGCCGCCACCGCAACGGCCATCGCAGCCACGGCGTACCTGAGAACCTTGCCCCTACGCATGAGACTCCCCCGACCTCGACGGCCCGCCAAACAGTGCGGCTCCGGCCCGGTCGAGCCGGACCGGAGCCGCGACGGCCGAATTATCTCAGCCCCAGACCGCTGCGTTGCTCATCTCGGTGGAGACGTAGTTCTCGCGCGCAATACCGACCGCGCCACCGATCTCGTTGAGGATGCGGTTGATGTCGCGCACCGCCGCGTCCCACTGTGCCTGGTGCTGCTCGTAGGCGGCCCGGTCCTGGCCGTCCCACTGGAGCTTGGACAGCATCGACCGCAGCGTGTCCAGCTTCTCGTCGATGGTCTTCGAGATGGTGGTCATCTGCTGGTTGGCGCTCTCGAGAGCCGCGTAGTCAACCTTGATGCTCATGAGTTCTCCTCCTGCTCGTCTCGGCCGGTCACGGGTTGAGAGCGGCGTGGAACTTGTCCAGCATCGCCTGCTGCTCTTCGTCGTTGACCTGGTGCGTCGTACCGGACTTGTCGAGCAGGTCGGCGATGTTGTCCATCGCCGTCAGCAGCTTGGCCGTGTCCTCGTTCCAACGCTGCATGAGCGACTGGAAGCCCGTGGACGCCTGCCCCTTCCAGGCGATTGCCAGGTCGTCGACCACGTTCCACAGCTTCTTCAGCTCGCCGTCGACCTCGCCGCGCGTGGACCGCACGTCACTCGCGGCGGTATGCAGAGTCGCTGCTTCGACCTCGAACGCCATGCTTCACACCCTTCCGTCATCGTTGTGGCGGCTGAACTGCCGCGCCCTCCCCCGCGGCAAGGCCAACACCCCACCGACGGACACTCGTAGGAGACGGTAGCCCACCCCGACGACAGCTCGCTGCCCTGCCCCGGTGGCGGATGTCGCCCCTCGGCTCATTGTGGACGGAACGCATTCGGTACGTCGATCGGCTTCCCGTCAATCGACAAACTTCCCGTTCCGACCGATCGACACCCTGCCGGATCCGGACAGGCGCGAACGACGCCGACCACAGTGGGGTCACGCCGGCTCGACCCAGGCGGTCTGCACGAGCTGCTGCCCGTCCCGCCGCCGCACCAATGTGCCCCGGCCGGGCGGCTGCGGGCTGGGTCGCAACGTACCGAAAACGGCGCCCTCCTCCCGGTTGCCCGACATCAGCAGACCCGGCGAGTCCAGCTCGCGCAGCCGTTGCAGCACCGGCTCGTACAGCGCCCGGGCGATACCACCGACCCGCCGGGTGACGATCAGGTGCAGCCCGATGTCGCGGGCCTGCGGCAGCAGCTCGTGCAGGGCGCTGAGCGGGTTGCTGCCGCCGGACGCGACCAGGTCGTAGTCGTCCACCAGGATGTAGAGGTCCGGCCCCTTCCACCAACTCCGGTCCCGCAACTGCGCGGTGGTCACGTCCGGCCCGGGCAGGCGGTTCTGCAGCGCGCTGCGGATCGAGCCCAGCCCCTGGCTGAAGACCTGGTTGGACGGCGCGTAGTCGAGCAGGTGATCGCCCTCGACCGTGCCGAGCAGACCACGCCGGTAGTCGGCGATGACGATCCGCGCCTGGGCCGGGGTGTACCGCTCGACGATGCCCCGGGCGATCAGCCGCAGCACGTTGGTCTTGCCACACTCGGCGTCCCCGAAGACCGTCAGGTGCGGTTCGTTCGCCAGGTCCAGATACACCGGGGCGAGCGCGGACTCGTTCACCCCGATCGGCAGGCCGGGCACCGAGCGGTCGGTGACGCTCACCAGCTCGGCGAAGGGCAGCCGGCGCGGCAGCAGGCGTACCTTCGGCGCCGGCTGCCCGGGCCAGGCCCGGGCGACGTGCTCGGCCAGCTTGACCGACGCCTCGGACAGGTCGTCGATGTCCCGGCGGCTGTCGATCCGGGACACCGCCGCGAGGAAGTGCAGCTTGTCCCGGGTGAGGCCACGACCGGGCGCGCCGGTCGGCACGTTCGCGGCGGCCCGCCGGTCGATCTCGGACTCGTTCGGGTCGCCCAGCCGCAGCTCCAACTTGGTGCCGAGCAGGTCCCGCATGTTGATCCGGACCTCCGCCCAGCGCACCGCGGTCAGCACCACGTGCACCCCGAAACCCAGACCGCGGTTGGCCAGGTTGGTGATGGTCTGCTCCAGCTCCTCGTACTCCTGGCGCAGCGTGTTCCAGCCGTCCACGACGAGGAAGACGTCACCGAACGGGTCGTCGGCGAACTCGCCGGCCGCGCGCCGCCGCCGGTAGCTGGCCACCGAGTCGATACCGTGCTGGGCGAACCGGGTCTCCCGGTCGTCCAGCACGGCCATCACCTCGGCGACCGTACGGCGTACCGCCTCGGTGTCCCGCCGGCCGGCCACCCCCGCGACGTGCGGCAGACCCGCCAGGCTGCGCAGCGCGCCGCCACCGAAGTCGAGGCAGAAGAACTGCGCCTCGCGGGGGGTGTGGGTGAGCGCCAGTGAGGCGATCATCGAACGGAGCAGGGTGCTCTTGCCGCTGAGCGAGGCGCCGACGATGACCACGTTGCCGCCCGCGCCGGCCAGCTCGACCAGCATCGGGTCGCGCCGCTGCTCGTACGGCCGGTCGACCACACCGACCGGAACGGTGAGCTGCCCCCGCCCCGGCCAGGTCGCGGTGCACAGCCCGAAGGTGGAGTGCACCGCCAGCGGCGGGAGCACGTCGATGAGGCTCGGCGGCTCACCCAACGGCGGCAGCCACACCTGGTGCGCCGGGGCGCCCTGCCCCCTGAGCCGGTCGATCAACACGTCCAGCATCGCCACGGCCTTGCCGTCGGCCGGCTTCTCGTCCACCGGCGTCACCTCGACCGGCGTCTGCGGCACCTGCACCGGCACGAAGTTCACCCCGTACGGCACGATCCGCCGCTGCACCATGGCCCGGGACGACTGGGCGATCTGCCCCGGGGGTCGGTACGGCCCGGAGACGTACGCCGCCCGGAACCGCAGCATGGTGCTGGTGTCGGTCTTCAGGTAGCCGTGGCCGGGGGCGTTCGGCAGCTCGTACGCGTCCGGCACGCCGAGCACGATACGGCTCTCCACCGCGGAGAAGGTCCGCAGGCCGATCCGGTACGACAGGTGGGTGTCCAGCCCGCGCAGCTTGCCCTCCTCCAGCCGCTGCGAGGCCAGCAGGAGGTGCACCCCGAGCGACCGACCCAACCGGCCGATCATCACGAAGAGGTCGATGAAGTCCGGCTTGGCGGCGAGCAGCTCGCTGAACTCGTCGCAGATGATCAGCAGGCTGGGCATCGGGTCGAGCGGCTCACCGGCGGCCCGGGCCTTCTCGTAGTCGAACCGGGACACGTAGTTGCCGGCCGCCCGCAGCACCTCCTGCCGGCGGGTCATCTCCCCGGCGAGCGCGTCCTTCATCCGGTCGACCAGGGGCAGCTCGTCAGCCAGGTTGGTGATCACCGCGCTGGTGTGCGGCAGCGCGTCCAACGAGGCGAAGGTGGCGCCACCCTTGAAGTCGACCAGGACGAAGTTGAGCTCCTCGGAGGAGTGCGTGACGGCGAGCGCACCGACGATCGTCCGCAGCAGCTCGCTCTTGCCGGAGCCGGTCGCGCCGATGATCAGGCCGTGCGGGCCCATGCCCTCGTGCGCGGACTCCTTGAAGTCCAGTTCCACCACGTTGCCGTCCGGGCCGACGCCGAGCGGGATCCGCAGTCGGTCCCGGTGGCTGCGGGGCCGCCAGGTCTGCCGTACGTCGACGGCGGCGGCGTCGCCGACGCCGAGCAGGTCGGGCAGCTCCATGCTGCGGGCCAGCGGCTCCTCCGAGGTGGTCTGCTGCTGGGAGAGCCGGTAGGGGGCGATCTGCCGGGCCAGGCCCTCGGCCGCCTCGGCGCTGAGCCGGTCGGGGGTGCCCAGGCGCGAGCTGGAGGCGCCCCGGACCAGCTCCAGGGAACCGCCGTCGCCGGCGTCGAGGCAGAGCAGCCACCGCCCGGCATCACGTGGGACGGTGCCGGACAGGTCGATCGTGGTGGCGCCGAGCAGGCCCGGCCCCATCAGCTGGCAGGTCGCCGAGACCTCCCCGCCGTCGATCACCACCACCAGGTGCGGCGCGGTGGTCAGCGGCTTGGCCTCCGGGGCGAACCGGGGCCGTCCGGCCAGCTCGGCGGAGAGCGACTCCTCGGCCTCGGCGAGGCTGGCGAAGACCAGCCGTCGGGCGCCCGCCGCATCGGTGCGCGCGCCGTGGTGGGCGTGCGGCAGCCACTTGACCCAGTTCCAGGCCGACTGCCGGTCCGGGGCCGCCACCACCGCGAGGATCAGGTCGTCCGGGGCGTGGAAGGTGACCAGCTGGGCCAGGGCGGCCCGGGTCAGGTCGAGCACCGGTGCCCGGTCGCCGCGCAGCACGATCCGGCTGAACGCCCGCAGCGACAGTGCGGTGGGCAGCTCGGGCACGCTGGAGTGGGCCCGGACGAACCGGCGCAGCGCGATGGCGCTCATCGGTTCCAGGTCCTCCACCGGCTTGGTCTCCGGCGGAACGATCTCCACGGCGAGCCGTTGCGGCCCGGTGGCGATGCGGACCTCACCGAAGTCGTCCTCGGTGATCCGCCGCTCCCACATCCGCCGGGAGGCCGCGATCGACCACAGCGCGTCCGGTTCGGGGTGCCGCCAGGTCATCGCGGCCCGCTGCTGCTCGGCGGCGCGGCGGGTGCGCTTGCGCATCTGCGCCAGGTAGCGCATGTAGTCGCGCCGTTCGGCGTTCAGCTCGGCCTTGTCGTTGTTGCCGTTGCCGAGGGTGCCGAGCGCCATGCCCAGCATGGACACGCCGAACAGGCCACCGGCGACGTACGTCATGGTGCTGCCGCCCCGGCCGGCGTAGAGGAACGCCATCGCGCCGACGCCACAGAGCATCGGCAGGATCATCAGCAGCTGGCCCAGGCTGCGGGGCGTCTGTTCGGGCAGCTCCGGAGGGGACTCCAGGAGCACCTCGCCACGGGGCAGTGCCGGCCCCGGTTGACGCGGAAGCCGGCGGAACACGACCGTGCTCACGGCTGTCTCCTCCCCAAGAGCGGCCCTGACGCGGTGGGCGACCGACCGGAGACGTCGGGTGGGCATCGTACGCGCCCGTCATCGTAGGTAATCTCCCGTGGGCGTCGTGGACCCGCGGGGGCGAGGCCGCCGGGGCGAGGTGGATCTGACCGAGCACGAGGAGGCCACAGTGGCGACGAAGTCGGCGACCGGAGGACTGAGCCGGGTCACCGTCGTGGCCCCACGGACCAGGATGGATCTGGCACTGCCGTCGGACGTCCCGTTGGCCGACCTGCTGCCGACCCTGCTCAGGTACGCCGGCGAGGACCTGGCCGACGAGGGCGTACGGCACGGGGGTTGGGCGTTGTCCCGGCTCGGCGGCCCGCCGCTCGACGGTGGCCGCACCGCCACCCAGCTCGGGGTCCGCGACGGCGAGGTGCTCTACTTCAACCCTCGTGCCGCCGCCGCGCCGGAGATCGTCTTCGACGACGTGGTGGACGCGGTGGCGACCGCCACCAACCAGCGTCCCGGCGCCTGGCAGGTCGCCACCACCCGGTCGTTCTCGGTGCTGTTGGCGGCGGTGACGCTCGGCCTCGGTGCGGTGGTGACGGTGCTGGCCGGGCCGCCGCAGCTGCCCGGCGCGCTGGCCGCCCTGCTGGTGGCGGTGCTGCTGATGGTGGCCGCGGCGGTGCTGTCCCGGGCCCTCGGCGACAGCCGCACCGGCGCGGTGCTGGCCGTGATCGGCGTCGGGTACGCCGCGGTCGGGGGGCTGCTGGTGCTGGCCGGGGACCGGCGGCTCACCGAGCTGGCCGGGCCGCACGTGCTGCTCGCCGGTGCCGCCGTGGTGCTCTTCGGGGCGGTCGCCGGACTGGCCGTCGGCGACCGGATGCCGCTCTTCCTCGGCGCGGTGGCGGTCGGTGCCGCGACCGCCGGCGGTGCGCTGTTCGCGTCGCTGTTCGGCGTCGGTGCGGCGGCAGCCACCGCGATCGTCGCCACGGTGGCCTTCGCCACCCTGCCGATGCTGCCGATGACCGCCTACCGGCTGGCCCGGCTCCCGGTGCCCTCCATCCCCACCGGCCCGGACGACCTGAAGACCGACACCGAGTCCGTCGACGGCCGGCGGGTGCTGCGACAGAGCGAGCGGGCCGACCAGTTCCTCACCGGCCTGTTGTGGACGGTCTCCCTGCTCGTGCTGGGCTGCCAGGTGGTGCTCGCCGTCGACGGCGGGCTGCCCGCGGTGTTGCTCTGCCTGGTGCTGGCGCTGCTGTCGCTGCTGCGTGCCCGGCCGTTCATCGGGCGGGCCCAGCGCACCCCGGTGCTCGTCGCCGGTACCGTCGGGCTGGCGCTGACCGCCGGGGCCGTGTTCGCCGGCGGCGGGCTGCCGGCCCGGCTGGGGCTGGCGGTCGGCGGCCTGGCGCTGACCGCGGTGATCAGCCTGATCTACGGGCTGAGCGTGGCGGGCAAGCGGATCTCGCCGGTCTGGGGGCGGGTCCTGGACATCGTCGAGATCCTGCTGATCATCGCGCTGGTGCCGCTGGCGTTCTGGGTGTGCGGCCTGTACGGGTGGATCCTCAATCTCCGACCCTGATCGTCCCGGCCGCCGTGGCGACCGGCGTGGTGGCGTAGACGCCCGGCCCGTGCTGCCCGTCCAGCGGCCGGGCGGGGACGCCGCACCGTTGGGCCACCTCGCGTACCACCTTGACCAGGGCCTCGACGTGGCCATCGGGGGCGGCGACCCGCAGCAGTGGCGGCACCGGCCGGCTGCCCGGGAGCACCACCGCGGCGACCGTGTGCGACGGCGCCGAGGTGGTGGTCACCGCGTCCACCAGCGCGCCGAGCGGCGTCTCCGGCCGCCGCCGCAGGGTGAGGCAGCGCTGGGTCCAGCCGCCGCCGCGCAACCCGCTCCAGGTCTCCGCCGGGGCGGCCGGCGCCAGGTCGAGTCCGGCGGCGGAGACCACCGCGGCGCGCAGTTCGTCGCGGCCGAGCACCCGGTGACTGAGGCCGGCCGCGGTCAGGGCCTTGCCGAGCCGGCCGACGGCGGCGGCGATCGTCCGGTGCACCCCCGGCATGCCGCCGCCACGGGCCACCGCCTCGATGCGGGCGTCCGGCACGGACAACCGGACCGCCACCCAGACCGTACGGTGGGCCGCCGCCGGCGCTCCGGGTGCCGGATACCAGACCAGGGTGTGCGAGACCACCTGGGTGAGGGTGACCGGACCGGAGAAGTCCGCCAGCACCCGTAGCGCCCGGTCCACGGTGGACGACTCCACCGAGCCCGCCGGCGCCCCGGGCTGACCGGTCAGCACCACGGCGGCGAACCAGCCCCGCCCGTCCTGGCCGATGCCCAGCCGGGTGCCCCGTTCGGTCAGTTCGATCAGGCCGAGTTCCGGGGTGAGCGCGGCCAGCCGCGGGTCGACGACCCGCCCCTCGGCGACCGCCGTGCGCGCCTGGTCGCGGCGGTGTCCGAGCCGGCGGCGCAGCAGCAGGTCCTCGTACCACCAGCGGCCGTCGCGACGGAGGAACGTCGCGGCCAGCACCAGCGCGGCGAGGCCGCCGACGACGCCGACCAGCCAGCCCGGGCCGGCCAGAGCCGCCCAGACGGCGACCGCGCAGAGCTCCACCAGGACGAGCTGGCCGACCGCCACCGGGCCGACCCGCCCGCGTCCACGCCGGTCGGCGGGGACCACCGGACGGTCGTCTGGGCCGGCGGGGTTGGTGGGCGTACGACCGGGTGGCGCGGCGAGCGTCGTCATCGGTGGGCGTCCCTTCTGGACATCGCGGGCTTCCCGCCGGCGGTGGGCAGGGCGCGGGTCGGGCGACCCGCCGACGGCCCCTTATCGTAGGGAAGCCCGCGACGGAGTACGGACCTGATCGTCGCGCGGACCCGTCGCTGCCGGAGGTCAACCATGCGGACCCGCCGCGATCAGGTGCAGGCGTACCGCTTCGTCACCCGCCGCATCGTCTCGGGGATGCTCTCCGGCGACCCGGAGACCACGAACCTGCCGATGCGGCGGCTCGGCGTGGCCGTCTTCGGCAGCGTGCTCGCCGCCGCCGTCGTGCTCGGCGGCGTCGGGGCGTACGGCCTGTTCACCGGCAACGCCGCCCCGCTGGAGCCGAAAACGCTGGTGATCGAGCGGGAGACCGGGGCCACGTACGTCTTCGACGAGGGGGTGCTGCACCCGACCGTGAACTACACCTCGGCGCGGCTCATCCTCAACGAGGCCGACCCGCCGGTGCGGACGATGTCCCGGGCGTCGATCGAGGACCGGCCCCGCGGTCGTGTCGTCGGCATCCTCGGTGCCCCGGACGCGTTGCCGGACCGCACGTCGCTGGTCGGCCTGCCCTGGTCGGTCTGTGACGTGCCGGCCCCGGGTGACACCCGCCGGTCGACCACCCGACTGGTCATCGACCGGCCGCTCACCGGCGGGACGCCGCTGGCCGACCAGGCGGTCCTGGTTCGCGGCGGCGGCCAGCGGTTCCTGCTCACCGGCGGGGCGCGGCTGCAGATCGCCGGCGCGGAGCCGGCGCTCGCCGCGCTCAAGATGGCCAACGCGACCACCCTCGACGTGGGTGCGCCCCTGCTCAACGCGGTGCCGGCGGGCCCGGCGCTGCGGCAGCTGGCGATCGACGGCGACGGCA
Source organism: Micromonospora sp. KC721 (assembly GCF_004348355.1). Lineage (NCBI taxonomy): Bacteria > Bacillati > Actinomycetota > Actinomycetes > Micromonosporales > Micromonosporaceae > Micromonospora > Micromonospora sp. KC721. The sequence continues at coordinate 11,466 of NZ_SMJY01000172.1, forward strand.
CGCCGAGCGGGCGGACGGTCGGTGGACGGGCCGCCCGGATCGGCGACGTGTTCCGGGCCGCCGGCACGCACTACGTGCTGACCCGTACCGGTCTGGTGTCGATCGGCGAGGTGAGCGCGCTGCTGCTGCAGAGCGACGGTGGCCAGGTCACCGACATCACCCCGGACGAGGCCGGCCGGCTGCTGACCGACCGGCGGCTGGAGGCCGAGGGGATGCCGCAGACCCTGCCCAGGCTGCGCTCGGTGCGCCCCGGCCAGACGGTGCTCTGCGCGACCTACCGGCCGGGCCCGTCCGGTGGCGCGCCGACCACCACGCTGGAGGTGTTCGACCGGGCGCCGGCCGAGCTCGCCGGGAGCGACGGCACGACGGCGGTGCGGCAGGGCCCGCGGGACGCGGTGGAGACCGCCGGCCAGGTGCTGCTGCCGGGTGGCAAGGGCGTGCTGGTGCAGGCCGCTCCGGGTGCTGGCGAGGGTACGGAGCCGGCGGCCGGCGCGACGGTCTACCTGATCACTGCACAGGGGATGCGGTACCCGCTGGGCCGCAGTTCCGGAGACGCGGTCGCCGCCCTCGGGTACGGCGGGGTGAAGCCATTGGTGGTACCGGCCGCGCTGCTCTCCCTCGTACCCACCGGGCCGACCCTGGAACGGCGGGACGCGCTGAGGTATTTCGCCCCGGACGCTCCCGCGGGCCCGACGCCGTCGGCGCGCGAGGAGGCGCCGGAGTCGCCGGTGCCGGGTGGCTGAGCGGACCGACGCCGAACGGCTGAGCGCACCGGCGGGCCGTTGCCGGGTCGCCCGGAATGGTAGCGGTCGACTAGCCTGGAAGTGGCCGACGGTATCGACTGCCGGCGGTTCCAACTGCCGACGGTATGCACTATGGACAACGGGGATGCTGCCATGACCGGGCGCACGACAGTCGACGTACTGTCCTTGGAAGATTTCCATCAGCGGTTGGCGGATCGGCTCACCCAGGCCGAGGCGGCCGTGCGGAAGCTGAACACCGAGTTGCAGTGCCGTACGCCCGCCCTCGGCTCGTTCGCCGACGCCACCGGCAACGCCCGCCGCTACACCGAGATCCAGGCCAGCTACGCCGAGCGGGTGGCCCGGCTGCGCCGCGCGGTGGAGGCCGCCCGCGCCGCGACCCACACGGTGATGACCAACTACCGCACCACCGAAGCGCGTAACGCGGCGAACGCCGCCGACATCGCCGCCGCCCTGAACGGGGTGGACGAGGCGCTCACCGCTCGGGAGGGCCGCAGTGTCTGACTACACGCAGCGCTACCAGCACGTCAGCCACCGTGAGCTGTACGACGGCGTGCACGCCGGTGACCCGCAGCAGGTAGAGGGTCTGGCAAGCCAGTGGAGTGCGCTCCGGGACACCCTCGCCGGACTGGCCCAGGATCTCGAACGCGACCTGGGCAAGCTGGCCCCGGCCTGGACGGGCGAGGCGGCCCGCGAGTTCCACGACCGGCTGTCGCTGGTGGTGGGCTACTCCACGGAGCTCGCCGAGGGCACGGCCGAGGTCCGGGACGCGCTCAACCTGATGGCCGGTCAGTTGCGTACCGCGCAGCAGAAGGCGGAGAGCCCCGAGGAGACCGACGACCACGACAAGGCCATCGAGGGCGCGACCAAGGGGCTGGTCGCCGGGGTGCCCGGCATGATCATCGGTGGTTTCCTGGGCCACCAACAGGACAAGGCCGAGCAGGAGAAGGCTCACCAGCGGATGGTGCAGGTCGTCGCCGACCTGGCGGCGGGCTACGAGGTCGCCTCCTACGGCCGGGTCGTCGACCCGCCGGCACCGCCGCCGCGACTGCCCGGCGACGTCGACCGGTCCGGTGCCTCGGTGCAGGGGGGTCCGTCGGTGGGTGCCCCGGCGGCCGGTCCGGGCACGGGCGGGCCTGGTGGCGGAGGCGGGGGCACGGCGGGCAC